>JACQVA010000158.1 GCA_016210005.1 Deltaproteobacteria bacterium
CAGTGATTCCGAACAACGCTCGCACCCTCCGTATTACCGCGGCTGCTGGCACGGAGTTAGCCGGTGCTTCCTTAGGAGGTACCGTCAGGTCTCGGCGTTATTAACACCGAGAGGTTTCGTCCCCCCCGACAGGGCTATACGACCCGAAGGCCATCAACACCCACGCGGCGTCGCTGCGTCAGGCTTTCGCCCAGTGCGCAATATTCCCCACTGCTGCCTCCCGTAGGAGTCTGGGCCGTGTCTCAGTCCCAGTGTGGCTGGACATCCTCTCAGACCAGCTAGCCATCTTCGCCTTGGTGGGCCGTTACCTCACCAACTAGCTAATGGCGCGCAGGCCCATCCGCAGGTGGTAGCTTGCAAGCAGAGGCCACCTTTTACCTCAGGGGCCGAGGCCCCCGTGGTCTTATCCGGTATTAGCCCGTCTTTCGACAGGTTATCCCGGTCCCGCGGGCAGGTTACCTACGTGTTACTCACCCGTGCGCCGCTGTACTTGCAGGGTTGCCCCCGCTTTCCCGCACGACTTGCATGTGTTAGGCACGCCGCCAGCGTTCGTTCTGAGCCAGGATCAAACTCTCCAGTTAAACGTTACAGGCCGACCGGAAGGTCCGCTCGGCCCTTAATTACCCTAAAAGGGTCCCGTCACGATCCGAAGATGATCCGCATCATCATGCCGCCCATCCGCGGGGCGGGTTCGATGATTTGGCGTTACTACCTAGTTTTCAAAGACCGGCTGCCCAGTGGCAGATAGCGGTATATATGGGAGCTTCTCCTGCGAGTCAACCCCCCACCGCCCTGGAAAACACTATCCGCTTCACGCGTCGGCGGCCAACCTGCAGCACCACGGCCCCGTTCTCTGGCCGCAAGCGTAAATTAATATCAAGCGTCCGCTCCCCGTCAACCCTGACCCCGCCCTGCTGAATGTGGCGCCGCGCCTCGCTTGCGGATTTCGCCAGCCCGGCGGCCACTAGTGCCCCCACCAGGGCCACTTCAGCCTCGCGACCAGCAGGCCACACAAACGTCTCGATCTCCTGCGGTAGGAGTCGCTGCTGAAACCTGGTCTCGAAGTCCGCTCGCGCCGCTTGCGCCGCCGCCGAGCCGTGAAACCGCTCTACCAACAGCCCGGCTAGGTGCTTCTTCGCCTCCATGGGGTGGAGCCGCCCCGCGTTGATATCCCCCTGTACCCTCTCTGAGTCCTCACCCGTCAGCAGCTCGTAATAGCGGATCATCAGCTCGTCGGATATCGAAAGCACCTTGCCGAACATGTCCGCCGGCGCATCCGCGACTCCAACGTAGTTATCGAGCGACTTGCTCATCTTCTGCACCCCGTCCGTGCCCTCCAACAACGGCAAGGTCATGACGACTTGGGGTTCCAGCCCATAGGCCTTCTGGATCTCTCGGCCAACCAAGAGGTTGAAGCGCTGGTCCGTACCACCGACTTCAACGTCGGCGCGCAGGGCAACCGAATCGTAGCCCTGCACCAAGGGATATAAAAACTCGTGGATGTGAATCGGCCGTTGCGCCCTGAATCTGGTGGCAAAATCGTCGCGCTCGAGAATGCGCGCCACCGTGTATTGGCCGCAAAGCCGCACCAGATCGCGCACCGGCATCGGATCCATCCACTCGGAGTTGAACCGGATCTCGGTGCGGCTCGGATCAAGGATCTTGAAAACTTGCTCCCGATAGGTCTGCGCGTTGGCCCGGACTTCCTCTTCCGACAAAGGCCTGCGGGTTTCCGATCGTCCGGTGGGATCGCCGATGCGGCCGGTGAAGTCTCCGATAAGAAAGATCACCGAGTGGCCAAGATCCTGGAACTGCCTCAGTTTGCTGAGCACGACCACGTGCCCCAGGTGCAGATCCGGTGCGGACGGGTCGGCTCCTAGTTTGACTCGCAGCGGGCGACCACGCGCCAAGCGTTCTTGCAGTTCGTTCTCGTGAACGATGTGAGTCGTCCCCCGTTTCAGAAGAACGATCTGCTCTGCCGGTGTCATCTTTCCACCCGTTCCTGCAACCGGCTGATTCCGGTTGCGGTGCCGGTTGCGGGGTCGACTTCCACGATCACTCCCTGCACTGACACGGGCCCGCTGGCGACTTCAAACTTGGCCGGCATGTGGGTCAAAAAACGCTGAATCACTTGCTCGCGCCGCACTCCGATGACCGAGTCGATCGGACCGCACATGCCCGCATCGGTTACGTAAGCCGTGCCGCCCGGCAAGACCCGCTCGTCGGCGGTTTGCACGTGGGTGTGGCTACCAATCACCGCCGCCACCCGCCCTGCCAGCATCCAACCCATTGCGGCCTTTTCCGACGTCGCTTCGCCGTGCATATCCACGATGACCACGGTGGCCTCCCGCCGTAGTTCCGCAACCAGCCGTTGCGCGCTCTGAAACGGGCAGTCAACGTCATCCATGAAGACTCGGCCCAAAAGGTTGAGCACGGCAATGCTATGTCCTTCAGGGGTTTCGCGCACCACCGTGCCGGCGCCGGGCACTCCCGGGGGATAGTTTGCCGGCCGCAACAGGCGCGGTTCTCGTTCTATGAACTCGCAGATCTCCTTGTTGCGCCAGATGTGGTTCCCGGAGGTGAGCACGTCAATGCCCGCCTCTAGCAATTCCGCCACAGTCTTGGGCTCCACCCCTTTGCCGCCGGCCACGTTCTCGCAGTTCGCAATGACAAACGCGACCTTCTCGCTCGCAATGAGACGTGGCAAGATCGAGCGTACGGCCAGGCGCCCGGGCTTGCCCACGATGTCGCCGAGGAAGAGGATCTTCATAAGCGGCCATCGCTCTCCCGCTGTTGCCGCCACCCCCTGCTGTTCCCTTCAGCGCGCCACATCGGTTGCTCGAACCTCGCGGATAACCGTCACTTTGATTTGGCCGGGATAGGTCATCTCGCTCTCGATCTTGCGCGCCACATCATGCGCCAATATCGCCGCTTGCTCGTCATTGAGAGAGCGCGGCTCGACAATGACCCGGATCTCACGCCCCGCCTGCACTGCAAACGACTTCTCGACCCCCTTGAACGAGTTGCTGATGCGCTCCAACTCCTCCAGTCGTCGAACGTAGCTCTCGAGCACCTCACGGCGCGCCCCCGGCCGGGCCCCCGACAACGCGTCGGCAGCGTCAACCAGGGGCGCCAAGATCGTCTCCGCCTTCACCTCCTCGTGGTGCGCCGCGATTGCATTCACCACCTTCGCCGATTCCCCATACTTGCGTGCGATCTCGGCACCGATAATGGCGTGGGACCCTTCCACCTCGTGCGTTAGCGCCTTGCCGATGTCATGGAGCAGCGCGGCACGCCGTGCCTGTTTCTCGTTCAGCCCAAGTTCGGCCGCCATTGCGCCGCAAATGAAGGCCGCCTCGATCGAATGCATGAGCACGTTCTGGGCGTAACTGTATCGGTACTTCAGCATCCCGAGCAGCTTGACTATCTCCGGGTGCACTCCGTGAATGCCGACCTCCAGGATGGCCTTCTGCCCGGCCTCGCGCACGCTTTCCTCGACTTCTTGCTCCGCCTTGCGCACCACTTCCTCGATACGCCCGGGATGAATGCGGCCATCCGAGATCAATCGCTCCAACGCGATGCGCGCAATTTCGCGCCGGATCGGGTTATGGCACGAGACAATCACCGTCTCCGGTGTGTCGTCCACAATCAGATCCACCCCGGTCGCCGCCTCGATCGCGCGGATGTTGCGCCCTTCGCGGCCGATGATACGCCCCTTCATTTCGTCGGCAGGGAGATGCACGGCGGTGACTGTGCGCTCCGCCACAAACTCGCCCGCCAAGCGCTCGATAGCAATGCTGATGACCTTCTTCGCCCGCCGGTCGGCGTCCTCCTTGGCCTCCTCTTCGATTTGGCGGATATGTTTGGCCGCCTCGTGGCGCGCCTCCTCCAGCATCTCTTGCACCAGAGTGCGTTTGGCCTCCTCGCGGGTCAACCCGGCCACTTGTTCCAGCTGCGCTCGGGTCTGCTCGACCAGCCGGCTGTATTCGGCCTCCTTGTCGGTCATGGCCCGTTCGCGCTGCTTGAGCGCCTGATCGCGGCGGGCCACATCGGTATCCCGCTTATCTATCTGCTCCGTGCGCTTATCGAGTGTTTCCTCCTTACTCACCAACCGGCGCTCGGTCTGTTGTAACTCACGCCGGAGTTCCCGCGCCTCCTTCTCGGCTTCTGCCTTTGCCTGTAGGACGATTTCCTTCGCCCGCAGCTCCCCCTCCTTGCGGATGGAGGCCGCCTCGGTGCGGGCTTCGTGCAGTGCCCGCTCGGCGGCTTCCTGCGCCGCCTGCCGCTGCTGTGAGCTCTGGCGTTGGCGAAACCGATCCATCAGCCACGCAAAGGCAGCTGCCAAGGCCACGGTCACAACGATCATTAGAAGATACTCGGTCATGATTGCCCCTCTCCTTTCCGGAGCGCCCCTCTACTCTTTCATCGCTCCTAGCGTTCGCGCGCCCGCGCTCTAGGGCTGGTGGCGCCAACAGGCCCCTCCACCCCTCTTCAGCGGGCATCCAACTCTCCAAAATACTGCGCGCAATCGAAGACAGCAGCGGGCGAGGCTTCTGCGCTCGTGCCGCCCGCTGGGCGGCTTCCGACCACGGCCAGCCACCAGCTGGCACGCCTTGACGGCCGATTACCAGGTGCATACCTCCTCACGGCGGTCAGCCCCTAGCATCTCGGCAACAACGAGCGTCAGGCTAACGCTGCTCGTCCCTGTCGGGACCAACGTCTGTGATCCGGGGTTCCATTCCTGCTGCAAACCGGGGCCAGCACTATGCTACCCCATACGACAACGAAGCTGCCATTCGTGAGATGATCGAACACATCAGTCTCAAACAGCCTCCCATCCCCAGACCCCATGCCCAACGCGCGATTCACCGAAATGCCGAAAACGAGGTCCCCAAGACGATCTCCCAACCAACCTCACCTCAACCCCACCCCATGCATGAGCCTTGCGGGCCTCTGTCGGGCCAAGTTCCCGATCCGTCTCCTTTCCCTTGTTTGCCCCGCCGTCAGCCTGGCAACGCCGCCAGAATACGCCGGGACAGACGATCAATGGTCTCCGTAAGCTCCCTATGGCACTGTTGCAGTTTCTGATATTCGCTCGCGATATTCAACGCCGCAAGCAGCGCGACGTCCAGCGTTGCCACCGCCCGTCCGCCTGCTGCCAATTGCCGCATGGCCTCATCCACGTAACGCGCCACCGACCGAACATGCTCCGGCCCATCGTCGCTAGTAACCGTCAGCTGCTGGCCCATGATCTCCACGTCAACGGGCTGTCTCATGGCCCCTCCCGGCACCTTCACCCAAGGTCTAGGCCGTCGAGGCGACTCAGGATGCGCTCCAGCCTGGCCTTCAGCTCTGTGCGTTCCTGCTCGTACTGCTTGACCTGACCAGCCAACTGCTCAAACAGGCCTTCCCTCTCTCTCAAACGCTGTCCGAGCGCGTCACGCTCTTGCCGTACCTTCTCGTGCTCGGCAACAAAGCGGTCGATCTTCGTCTCCAGAAGCTTCAATTTCTCCAGGTCCATACCAATCCAATCTTAAGGTGGCGCGCCAAGATACGGGCGGCCGCCGAGGCAGTCAAGGCATCGGCAGCCGCGGCCTGCCGGCGCTCAGAACGCGCGCCGCGGCTGCCGGTGTCGCGGCCGCAAAGATGTAGTACTGTGAACGTGCGCAAACAGCGCGCACGGCGGAGGGGTCCATGAATTACGAATCGATCCGACTCGAAGTCAACGAACGAGTAGCGACACTGACATTGAATCGCCCCGAGCGAATGAATGCGTGGAACCAGTCGATGGAACGCGAGATCCAGGATGCCCTGCGTCGGTGCGATCAGGACGACCAGGTGCGAGCCGTCGTCGTCACGGGAGCAGGCAAGGCGTTCTGCGCTGGCGCCGATCTCGCCGGCGGAGGACAGACGTTCCAAGGACGGCCGGCCGACCTTACCGCCGGGCAGATCTGCCCGTGGGACCTGCGCAAGCCGGTGATCGCCGCGATTAACGGACATGCGGTCGGGGTAGGGATCACGTTCGCCATGAGCTGCGATGTTCGCTACATCGCGGAGGACGCCAAGATCTCGTTCGCGTTCGTGCGGCGCGGAGTCATCCCCGGGTTCGGCTCGCATGCGACGGTGGCACGAGTCGCGGGGCTGTCCTGTGCGGCCGAGCTGATGATGTCGGGACGGACGATTCGCGGAGCGGAGGCCGCAGAGCTGCGGCTGGCAAGCAGAGCGTTGCCCGCAGAAGAGGTCTTGCCAGCGGCGCTCGCGCTGGCCCGCGACATCGCCGAGAACGCCGCCCCGGTCGCAGTTGCCATCGTCAAGCAGCTGCTGTGGCAAAACACGCCGATAACGCCGTCCGAGATGAAACGTCGCGAGGATCGCCTGTTCGCCTGGATCGGCGGGCAAGCCGACGCGCGTGAGGGGGTCGAAGCGTTCCTTCAAAAGCGCCCTCCTCGTTGGTCGATGAGCGCCAGCCGCGATCTGCCGGACGCGCTGGACTGACTTTCTCCCGGGCTTTCCAGTCTCGTGTGATCTTGGCCCGCCGCCGCGCGGCGGGAGTGGGCTCAGCGCACTGTGGTGGGCTAGGTGCGGCTAGCGACAGCCAAGTACTCGATCGAGAACTGAAGCTTGGGAAACAGCTTTGGAAGCCGCGTGAGATTGGCCACGAACACACCGGTAGCCATGCGGTCGAGCCACGACGACATCGGCCAGCCCAGGTGCACATGCACGTCTTGGCCGCCAAACTCCTCTTGAAACAGAGCCAGCACGGCAGCAATGCTGCGGAAGACGCCGCCCTGGATCGGGAAGCGATAGTGGTTGCGTGCCAACTTCTCCGGAATGCCCTGGCGCGGCGAGAAGAACGTGATGAAGGCAGTGCCCCCGGTAGCCAGGGCGATGTCGAGTTCGCCCGGCCGGCGAAAGTAGATGTGCAGTGGCCCTTCGGCCTCGGCCAGATCGAGCACCATCTCCATGGGATAATCACTGCGCCGAACCTCTTTGAGCTCGGGGCCGTAGCGACGCGATAATGGAATGCCGGCCCCCAGCAGCATGGCGACCACCGCTGCCCACAGAGCGGTTCCGTACGGCCGATGGAATGCGAGATAGACGAAGCAGGCAATCAGAATCAGCTCGAGCGCCAAGGTGCCCGTGCGTGAGGTGTAGTAGTCGCGAATTTGCTTGGTGCCCCGAAAGTAGCGGTAGATCATCAAGCAGCCGATGTTGATGCAGAAACTCGCCAGCAGGCCAATCGCATACATCTCGGCCAAAATCTGCTGCGATCCGCGCGTCATCAGGATGATGGCGGTGTACAAGACGGCGTTGATGATGTGGATGCGGTAGGGCGACAGACGCCGATTGGTAGCCAGCATCCAGTCGAAGCGGTAGCGATGCGCCACACGTTCGAGCAGCTCGCAGGAAGCCACGTAGGCGGTGTTCACGGCCATAATCAGAATGACGCTGCCGAAGATGCCGACCATCGCCCCGAACGGAGCATTTCCGACCATGCTGGCCCAGTGTGTAATCAGGTCACCTTCGTGGCCGGCGAAGTCGATCGGTGCCGACAGCGCCAGCGCGGTGATCAGCGGCGTAACGATGCCCACCGTTAGCGCCAAGAACCAGTACGCCCGCGATATGTCGCGCCAGCTCTCGACCAGACCCGCAGTCTGGATCACCGACTCGATGCCGGAGTAGGCCAGTACGCAACTCGCCACTCCGATCGTCAGCACCTGCACGGCGCTGGCCAGCCCGCCACTGGTGATGTCTTTCACGACTGCCGTGGTGCTGCCGGCGATGATCGACGGGCCGTGCGGATCGATGTTCAGGAGTCCGAGCGCGATCAGGTTCACGAAGACAAACGCCGCACCGACGAAGATCCCGAATGTGACCCGGGCATTCTCGCGAATCCCCATGATATTGAGGCCCGCCACCGCCCAGATGATGCCCAGAATCAGCCCGCGCTCCACCCCCGGCCCGATACTAATGAACGTGGTGCCGTTGGTGACCGCACTGACCGTCGAGATGCAGGCGGTCAAAATGTAGGTGACCATGATCGAGGCTACCGCCACGAACGAGGCCACGGGGCCAAGCACCAGGTACGAGAACGAGTACACGCCGCCGCCGCGCATGTTGTTTTGTTCGAGAATCTGCGCGATCTCGACCATGCGGCTGGAGAGAAAGCGCATCAGCAATGAGGTGAAGGCGATGAAGAAGATCGCGCGGTTCCCGATGAAGCGGTGAGCTTCTGCCGGGGCGTAGAACACCGACGTCAGCTCGTCCATCAGCGTGATCACGCCGATACTGAGCCAGGTCACGTACCACTTGCCGCCCTTGGCGAAGCCCAGCAGCCCGGGGCGCCGCAGGATCACCGCGAACACCAGCACCAGGGCCGTGTTGAGAAACAACAGGACCAGCGTGGTCATGCCGGCGCAGCGCAGCAATTATGCGGTAGTGGGTGAAAACGGGCGCGCCATACGCGCGCTCCGGGGTCGAAAATGCACGGCAACGGCCGCCGCGGTCGCGCACAACAGCAGACACAGCCAGGGGCCGAGAAGTCCGGGCCGCCGTTTCTGCCAAGTATCCCGCTCAAAGGAGATGTCGAACGCTTGTCGGATCAAATCCATCAATGTCCTCGCGGCTACACGCACGGCCCACCGGGCGACCAGCAATCGCGCTGATTGCTAACACAGTCGCCAGCCACCTACAATGTGCACCTGTTTCGCCAGCGGTGGCCGCATATCCCCCGTCCGCCACCGACATCACTTCGGCTGCTCATCAGTGCCGCTAGCTATACATCCTTCGGGCGAGCCCGCCACAGCGTCGCCGTCCCAGTGACCGCAGGCTGACCATCGACGTGTTCGATGATCAAGTCGCACACAATGCGCTCGCGGTCGCGTTGTTCGTGATGCTCGGTAACTGCGCCGCGGATGCTGAGCGCCTCGCCCGCTATGCTCGGCACGCGGAAAGTCGTGCTCAGGTGTTCGAGGCGCCACCCGGACAGCTCGGCGCGCAGGAAGTGTTCGAGAAAGGCCGCCAGCATCGGACCGGGCACCACCATGCCGGGCCGGCCGACGGCGAGAGCCAGATCGGCGAAGTCACTGGCACTGCCGGCGCCGACGTAGGCCGCGATCTGCTCAGCGAGCGGCGCGGAGCGGCGCCGCGGGCCGAGTTCGTCTCCCACCGGCATCGCGCACCTTCACCCAGCAGCACCGCCGGCGCCGGAACGTTCGCGGACGATTTGCCGGTCGACCACACGGACCACCAGTTCTCCGCTCTCGTCCCGAATCGTCGACTCGCGCACCACCACAACGAGTGACCCACTGCGGCCGCTCTTCTCGTAGACGTCCGCTACCCTTTCGTGAACCCAATAACGCCCGCCGGTGAAGATCGGCCGGTGCAACTCGATCTCATGTCCGCCGTAGAGCGAGAACATCGTCGGCGGCAGCGGGATGCCCGGCCCCGGCCCGCCACGCAACGTCAGGCAAAAGGTCGGCGGCGCTTCGGTGAGCGGGCCCGCCACCGTCGCCGCATCGCCAACCGCCCGAGCGTAGCTCGCAATCATCTCGGCCGTGACGGTTACCGGCCCGAAATCGGCTTCGTACGCCAGCAGGGCGTCTGCGATGGCACGCATTACGAGATCGCTGCGAAACGGCAATTCCCTCATGCGACTTCGGCTCAGTCGCGCGGCTTCTTCGCGGCATTCAGGTACGCGGGCCGTTCGCCGCCGCCGTGCAGCAGAATGCTCGCCCCGCTGACGTAACGGGCCAGCGGTGAGGCGAGGAACAGGCAGACATCGCCCACGTCCTCGGGCTCGCCGAGGCGGCTCAACGGGACTGTGGCGGCGACGGCGGCGATGCCGGCTTCGTCGCCGTAATGCAGGTGCGACTGTTCCGTCCGAATCATGCCGGCGGTGATGGCGTTGACGCGCACCTTGGGCGCCCATTCCACCGCCAGTGATTGGGTGAGACTCAACAGGCCCGCCTTGGCCGCGCCGTAGGCGGCCGCACCGGGCGAGGGCCGGATGCCGCTGACGCTGGCGATGTTGATGATCGCGCCGCCCGTCTCTTGCTGCTGCATCACCGTGTTGGCACGCTGGGCGAAGTTGAGCGGAGCAATCAGGTTAAGCCGCAGGATGGATTCCGAGAAGCGCGGCGATGCGGTTCCCGCGTCGGCTGGCGGCGCGCCGCCGGCGTTGTTCACGAGGACGTCGAGATGACCGAAGCGCTCGGTGGTGAAGGCGACGATTGCGTCGATCGCTTCGATCTGCCGAATGTCGCCCGCGACGAAGAGCGCCTGCTTGCCACCGCCGCTCGGCAGGGCGTCAGGCTGATTGCGCCCGCAGATCACGACCTCGGCGCCGGCGTCGAGAAAACCTGTCGCGATGCCGCGGCCCACTCCCTTGCCGCCGCCGGTGACGATGATGACCTTGCCTGTGAAGTCGAGCGGGTTGTTCATGAAGAAACCCTACCACAGAGACACCGAGGCACAGAGAAATACGTTGCCGTTCGAAGTCGCCACAAGCCCTCCTTCCGTCTCGGTGTCTCCGTGCCTCTGGGGTGAAATTATTTACAATCCAATCCGCCGCGCCACCAACTCGCGATGGTACGCCGGATCGCCGAGCAATACCTCGCTCGACTTGGCGCGTTTGAAGTACAAGTGCACGTCGTACTCCCAGGTGAAACCAACGCCGCCATGGATTTGCGCGCTCTCCGCCGCGCAGGAGAAGTGTGCATCGGAGCAGTACGCCTTGGCCAGCGATGCCAGCACCGGCAGCTCGGGATCATCGACGCTCGCGGCCCAGCCGGCGTAGTAGCTGGCGGACCGCGCCGACTCGACCTTCACAAGCATGTCGGCGCACTTGTGCTTGATAGCTTGAAAGGAGCCGATCGGCCGCCCGAATTGCACGCGCTCCTTGGCGTACTGGACCGACATGTCGAGGCACCGCTGCGCGCCGCCAACCTGTTCCGCCGCCAGCGCGATGGCAGCCAGATCGAGCGTCTTGCTCAAAATGGGCCAGCCTTCGCCGGCGTTGCCCAGCAGCGCCGAGCCGGGTACGCGCACGTCACGGAGCTGCACCTCGGCGAGCTTGCGGGTCTGGTCCATCGTCGGCAGCAGCCGCCGCCCGACGCCGCCGGTGTCGGCGGGCACGAGGAAGAGGCTGATGCCATCGCCACTGCGCGCAGCCACGACGAGCAGATGCGCGGTGTGGCCATCGATCACGAAAGACTTGACGCCGTTCAAAACAAACCCGCCGCCGGCTCGCTTCGCGACGGCGTCGATGCCCGCCGCGTCCCAGCGGCCCTTCGGCTCTGTGACGGCGAGCGTCGCAATCGTCTCACCGGCCGCAATGCCCGGCAGATGCGCCTGCTTCTGCTCCTCCGTACCACCGAGCAACAACGCGTTGGTCGCCAGACAGATGGTGGAGAAAAACGGCGCGCACAGCAGCGCCGCGCCCATCTCCTCCAGCAAAGCGATCAGCTCGACGTAGGTGAGGCCGAGCCCGCCATAGACCTCGGGAATCGTGATAGCCGTCCAACCCAACTCCGCACCAATGCGCCGCCACACGTCAGGGTCGTACCCCGCCTCGGTCGCCATGACCTTGCGCACCTGGGCCGGCGACGAGTGATCGGCAAGAAAGCCACGCGCGGCCGCCCGCAGGGCTTCCTGATCTTCGTTGAACGCGAATTTCATCTCAAAAGGGAAATTCACCACAGAGGCACAGAGAAGACAAAACTCTGTATTCCTTCCGGCTCATGTTCTCCGTGCCTCTGTGGTGAACAATCCTCCTAGCTCAGCCGTTCGATGATCGTCACGTTGGCCTGGCCGCCGCCTTCGCACATGGTCTGCAAGCCGTAGCGGCCGCCGGTGCGTTCGAGCTCGTTCAGCAGCGTGGTCATCAAGCGTGCGCCGGTGGCGCCGAGCGGGTGACCGAGCGCGATGGCGCCGCCGTTAACGTTCACCTTCGCGAGATCCCAACCCGTCTCCTTCTGCCACGCCAGCACCACGGACGCGAACGCCTCGTTAATCTCGACGAGGTCGATGTCCTTCTGCGACAGCCCACTGCGCTTGAGCGCGTAAGCGGTCGCCGGAATCGGCGCGGTGAGCATCCACACCGGATCGGCGCCGCGAACGCTGATGTGATGAATCCGCGCCCGCGGCTTGAGTTTGTGCGCCTTCAGCGCGCGTTCGGACACAATCAGTGTGGCCGCTGCGGCATCGGAAATCTGGCTCGACACCGCGGCGGTGAGCCGGCCGCCTTCGGTCAGCGTCTTTAATGTCGCCATCTTCTCCGGCGAGGTATCTCGGCGCGGCCCCTCGTCGGTGGTGACGCCGTCGTACGGTACGACTTCGCGCTGGAAGCGGCCTTCGTCGATGGCGCGGATCGCCCGGCGGTGGCTTTCGAGCGCGAAGCGCTCCATGTCCTGGCGCGAGATGTTCCACTTCTCGGCGATCATCTCGGCGGAGCGGAACTGCGACACCTCCTGCGTGCCGTAGCGCGCCACCCAGCCCTTCGAGGTCGAGAACGGGTCCGGGAAGCCCATTGGCTGCGCCACGGTCATCGCCGACGAGATCGGAATCAGGCTCATGTTCTGCACGCCGCCGGCGACAATGACGTCATTGGTCCCGCTCATCACCGCTTGTGCGGCGAAGTGAATCGCTTGCTGCGAGGAGCCGCACTGCCGGTCGATGGTGGTGCCCGGCACTTCGTCGGGCAGCCCCGCCGTGAGCCAGCAGGTGCGGGCAATGTCGCCGGCCTGGGGCCCGATGGTATCGACGCAGCCGAAGAAGACGTCCTCGACCACAGCCGGGTCAATACCGATGCGATCGATCAAAGCCTTGATGACGTGGCCGCCGAGGTCGGCGGGGTGCGCCTTGCTCAGCCCGCCATTGCGCCGGCCGACGGGCGTGCGGACGGCATCGATGATGTATGCTTCAGCCATGACTGTTCTCCTTTGTTCAATCCTAGGGCTTCGGTTGCCCTCGGTGGCGCAGGCATCTTGCCTGCGGGCACAGGCTGGAAGCCTGTGCCACCTGCCACTCGCAAGCTCCCGCACTCCTCACTTACGCTATCACCCACCGCGCCAGAGTCACGTCGTCGGCCTCACGCTGAAAGACAAGCCGCACCGGCGTGCCGATCTTGATCGCCGCCGGATCGATTTCATTGATCGCGCCGTCAGCCGACTTGACGAGATTACCGACCATGCGGATCGACGAATCGTCGGCCAGCTCGACCACGATCACGTTGTACGGCGCCACTTTCGCAAACGCCGGCAGCAGCGGCGGATGCGGCACCGCGAACGACCACACGCGGCCCTCGCCGGACATCCGCTGCCAGTCGTGCTCGAACGACTGGCAGTGCGGACACATCGGGCGCGGCGGAAAGCGCCGCTTGCCGCACGCCGCGCAGCGCTGCACGACCAACTCACCGCGGCCGGCAGCCTCCCAGTACGGTGCGTCGATCGGATCGTCGGTCACGGGAAGAGGAATGCCTTCAATCATGGTTATCTCCGCAGCAGCATGGCGCTGGTGGGCACCACGTACGCGCTGGTGACCAAGCACACGCCGGCATTCGGCACCTGTGCAGTCGAGGTGCCACGGATTTGCTTCACCCCTTCAGTGATCAGATTCATGCCGTGCACATAGGCCTCCGACAGGCTGCCGCCGGAGGTGTTGACCGGCAGGCGTCCGCCCAACTCGATGGCGCCGTTGTCGGTGAACGGACCGCCTTCGCCTTGTTGGCAAAAGCCGAGCGCTTCGAGACAGAAAGGGATCAACGGCGTGAAGGCGTCGTAAATCTGCCCCACCTTGACGTCGTGCTGCCGCAGATCGGACTGCCGCCACAGGTTGTTACCGGCAGCCCACATCGCGCCCTGCATCGGATTGTCGCCGTGGTAGTTGGTCATGTTCTGGTGCTGGCGCGTCAGGCCCTGCGACCAGGCGTGGATGTACGCCGGCGGCTGGCGGCAATCTTCGGCGCGATCGGCACGCACGATCACCACCGCCAGCGCGCCGTCGCTTTCGAGGCAGTTGTCGAACAGGCACAGCGGCTCGGAGATCCAGCGCGCGTTCATGTACTCGTCGCGCGTGAGCGTGCGCTCGTGCATGAAGGCGCGCGGGTTGCGGTTGGCGTGCTTGCGGCACGCCAGCGCGACGTTGGCCAGGTGATCACGCGTGGCGCCGTAGAGGTGCATGTAGCGCCGCCAGAACATCGCGACTTCGTCGACCGGCCGGAGCAGTCCCCACGGCCGCGAGTACTTCCAGTGATCGGTGATCCGCGCGGTAGCCTGTGCCCAGACGCGTTTGCGCGGATCGCTGCGCTTGCGCGCGCGCCACACCACGCCGACGTTGGCGACGCCGGTGGCCAGCGCCATCGACACGTGCCCCACCGCAGCGCAGCCGGCGCCGCCGCCGTAGCCGACCTGGCTGAAGAAGGTGATGTCGCCCATACCGAGGTTGCGCGCGACCTCGAACTCCAGCGTCTCCTCCATCGTGTAGGAACTCAGCGCGTCAACCTCGCTCGGCTTGATGCCGGCGTCATCGAGCGCCGCCTTGATGGCCTGACACGCCAGCTCCAGCTCGGATGGCTGGAGGCTCTTCCCGAACGCCGTCTCGCTGATGCCGACGATCGCGGTCTTGTCCTTGAGCATCTTCTCCATGGATCATCTTCTCACAATCACCGACGAGCCGTGACCGAACAGGCCCTGGTTGACGGTGATGCCGACCTTCGCGTTCTGCACTTGGCGGCCGTTGGCTTGGCCGCGCAGCTGCCAGACCAGCTCGCACACTTGGGCGATCGCCTGCGCCGGCACGGCTTCGCCGAAACACGACAAGCCACCGCTAGGATTCACCGGGACGCGTCCGCCGAGTGTCGTCGCGCCGTCGTTGAGCAGCCGCTCTGCGTCACCCGGCGTGCACAGCCCGATGTTCTCGTACCAATCGAGTTCGAGGGCCGACGACAGGTCGTAGACCTCGGCCAGGCTCACGTCTTCCGGGCCCACTCCGGCTTCTTCGTACGCCGCGCCCGCGATCGAGTCGCGGAACGCCACCTCGGGCGCGCTGGCAACAGCGGCGGAGTCGGTGGCGAAGTTCGGCATTTCGATGATCGTGTTGGGATACTTCGGCGTCACCGTCGAGATGGCCGCGATCGTGATCGGCTTGGTCGTCCGCTTGCGCGCGTACTCCATGCTCGACAGCACCACGGCGGCACCGCCGTCGCTGGTGGCGCAAATCTCCAGCAACCGCAACGGATCGGACACCATCGGCGAGGCGAGCACCTCGTCTTCGGTGACCTCCTTGCGGTAGCGCGCGTTGGGGTTGTGCAAACCATGCTTGCTGTTCTTCACCTTCACCTTCGCGAAGTCACGGTCAGTGGCGCCATACAGGTCCATGCGCCGGCGCGCATAGAAGGCGAAGTACGTGGGGTTGGTGGCGCCGAGCAGCCGGAAGCGTAGCCAATCCGGATCGTCGCGGCGTTCGCCCGCCGTCGGCGCGAGGAATCCCTTTGGCGTCGTATCGGCACCGACGACCAGCGCGACATCACAGAAGCCGGCCAGAATCTGGGCGCGCGCCGTGTTCATCGCCGTCGCACCCGAGGCACACGCGGCATACGAGCTGGCCACCCGCGCTCCCGACCAACCGAGCGCCTGCGCGAAGGTGGCGCCGGCGACGTAGCCGGGATAACCGCAGCGCACGGTGTCGGCGCCCGAGATAAACTGGATGTCCTTCCACGCAACACCCGCGTCCTTGAGAGCGTCCTGACACGCCTTGATCCCGTACTCGACGAAGTTCTTGCCCCACTTGCCCCACGGGTGCATGCCGACACCGAGGATTGCGACGTCCTTTGCCATCTCTGATCTCCTAGCGCGCTCACTCAAATCGCCCCAGCGAAGCTTCCCTCTCCCCCTCGGGGGAGAGGGTCAGGGTGAGGGGTTGGTCGCGTGGAACATGCCCTCACCCCAACCCTCTCCCAAAGGGAGAGGGAGAAGATACTCAGCCATTCACCGGCTTCCACTTCCACACCAAGTACTCGGCCTTGTCGTCTTGATAGAGCGTTTCCAGCACCAGTTCTACATTCATGCCCACTCGCAGTGATTTCGGATCGACGCCGGCCGCCACCTGACCGAGGACCACCATCTGTTCTTGCGCCAACTCCACGGCCGCCACCGTGTACGGCACGAACGGGTCGGGCGACACGTAGGGCGCGGGCGGTTGGTAGTGGTTGGTCGTGAACGACCAGACCTTCCCGGTGCGGCTGAGCGGGACTTCTTCGAACTCGGTGCCGGCGCAGCCCGGGTTGCGGCAGAAGAGCGCCTCCTTCGGAAAGAAGTAACTCCGGCACTTCTTGCAGCGGCTGCCGAGGAGGCGCGCCTGCGCCTCCGTTGTGAACCACCCTTCGATCGCGGGAACCTGTGTCTTGCCCATCCGTCACCTTCCGTGATCAGGCGCCTGGCGCCGAATATCCAAACGTGGCGGCCGGACCTCGCCCGTCGATCACCGCCGCCGCCACGCGCGCGCGGTGCCAGGCGCTAGTACCCCACGCGGCCTCGAGCGCCCAGGCGCGCTTCATCCAGATGTGCAGATCGCACTCCCAGGTGTAGCCCATCGCGCCGTGCACTTGATGCACCGTCTTGGCCGCCAGCACGGCGGCTTCGGACGCGGCCACCTTCGCATGCGAGACGTCGACCGCACGGGCGGCGGTCTCGTGCGCCACCGAAAAGGCCGCGCGATAGACGACCGGCCGCGCGAATTCGATCCGCACCGCGACGTTAGCCAGCAAGTGCTTCACGGCCTGGAACGAGCCGATCGGTTTTCCAAACTGCTGGCGCTCGGTGGCGTAGCGCACGCCCAGATCGAGCATCTGCTGGCCGATACCAAGCTGCTGCGCCGCGCACGCCAGCGCCGCGCGATCGAGCGCCGCAGCGAGCAAGCGCTGCGCGTCGGTACCTTGCGCGACGCGCGTCGCCGCCTTCGGGGTCCAGTTGACGCGAAACAGCCGCCGCGAGGCATCGCTGCACGGCTCGTGCTGAAGCGCGACCTGCACGCGGGGCACGGCGTGGAGTTCGTCGCCATGCGGCAGCAGCAGCAGGTCGGCCACGTGCGCGTCGGTGACGAATGGATTGAGCGGATGGCCGAAAGTGACGATCGCCTCGCCGACCGCCACTTTCGGAAGCCACTCCTCTGCGAGCTTCGTGGCAGCGAGCAGCGGCGCACCCACCGCAGCCGTTTCGATCACCGGTTCTGGCAACGCCACCCGGCCGGTCTCTTCGAGCAGCAGGACCAGATCGACCTCGTTCATCCCGAGCCCGCCATGCTCCCCGGGCACGAGCAACCCGAGCAAGCCCAGCTCGGCGAGTTTCGCCCAGCGTTCCGGCGAGCGCCCGGTCTCCGTCGCCCACAGCGCGCGCAGATGCGCGACGGTGCATTCCTTCTCCAACGCCTTTCGCAAACTGGCGTGGAAGGTCAGCTGATCTTCGGTAAAGCGGAACTCCATGAGAAGACCTATCCAACCACAGAGGCACAGAGAACCCAGAGACCGGGACAAGCCGTGATATCGAACGGTTGACGATCACCGCGATCGCCCCACAGCCTCATGTGCGAACTGCGAGTTCTCTCCGTGCCCTCTGTGCCTCCGTGGTTCATCCTTCTATCCCTTGGGCAGCTTGAGCAGGCGCTCGGCGATGACGTTGCGCTGGATCTCGTTGGTGCCGGCGTAGATCGGGCCGGCCAGCGCGAAGAGAAAACCGTCGAGCCAGTCGCCGATGTTGCCGGCGTCCGGCGCCGCGCGCGTCAGCTCGGCACGCGGGCCGAGCAACGCCAGCGCGGTCTCGTGCATGTGCAGGTCCAACTCAGACCAGAAGATCTTATTCAAGCTCGCTTCGGCGCCGATGCTGCCGCCGCTCATCAGGCGCGACACCGTCCAGTACGTGTTCAGCGTATACGACTCCGCGTTGAGCCAGGCGCGGGCAACGGCGTCGCGCAGACACGGGTCGGCCGTATCGGCATGGGCACGGTAGAACTCGACCAGCTTGCGGGCCGTGTTCTGATAGCGCGCCGGGCTGCGCAGCATCAGACCGCGCTCGAACCCCGCCGTGGCCATCGCAACCTTCCATCCCTGGTTCTCCGGACCCAGGCGATTCTCGACCGGCACGCGGGCATCGTCGAAGAACACCTCGGCAAAGCCGGTCTCACCATCGAGCTGCGCGATCGGGCGCACGGTGACGCCGGGCGCATCGAGCGGGACGAGGATGAAGGTCAGTCCGTGATGGCGCTCGGAGTTCGGGTCGGTGCGAAAGATGCCGAACAGCCAATCCGCGAAGGCGCCGCGCGAGCACCAGGTCTTCTGGCCGTTGATGACGTAATGATCACCGTCCTTGCGCGCGGTGGCGCGGATCGCGGCCATGTCACTGCCGGCGTTGGGCTCCGACCAGCCCTGCGCCCAGACTTCTTCGCCCGACGCCATGCGCGGCAGGTAGCGCGCCTTCTGTTCCGGCGTACCGAACTCCATCAACGTCGGGCCGAGCAGGAAAATCCCGTTCTGGTTCACGCGGCCCGGGGCACCGGCGCGGTAGTATTCTTCCTCGAAGATCAGCCACTGCAGCAGCGTCACCCCACGGCCGCCGTACTCGACCGGCCAGTTCACCGCCGACCAGCGGCCGGTGTTCAAGCTGCGCTCCCACTCGCGGTGCTGCTGGAAGCCGGCGCGGGTATCGAACGACTTCAGCGGCGTCTTCGGCACGTGCGCCTCCAACCAGGCGCGCACTTCCTGGCGGAAGGCTTGTTCTTCGGCGGTGTAGGTGAGGTCCATGGTGATTCTCAGCGGTTCTCAGTCACCGGAGGCCCTCAGTCCTTCCCCTTGTCCTTAAACTTCGCGTCGCGCTTCTCGACGAAGGCCTCGCGCGCTTCCTGCGAGTCCGGCGAGGTGTACAGCTCGAAGGTGAAGCCCTGCTCGTAGCGATAGCTCTTCTTGATATCCATCAGCTCGATGCCATTGAGCGCCCACTTGGCGAGGCGGACCGCGCGCGGGCTCTTCGCGGCGATGGTTTCGGCTAACGCGCGCGCGGCCGGCAATACCTCCTCGCGTTTCACCACCGACTCGACCGCGCCCAGGCGATACGCTTCCGCGGCGGTGATCGGCTGGCCGGTGTAAAACATCCGCCTGACCTTTTGTACCGGAAACATCCGCATCAGGTGCGTGGCGGCGCCCATCGCGCCGCGGTCGATTTCCGGTAAGCCGAACGTCGCATCGTCGGATGCGATGATGATGTCCGAGGAGCCCACCAACCCGATGCCGCCGCCGAGGCAGAAGCCATGCACGGCGGTGATCACCGGCACCGGGCAATCGTAGACGGCGGCGAAGCTGTCGTAGCAACCGCGGTTCACCTTGACGATGAGCCGGCCGTCACGCGCCAATTCCTTGATGTCCACGCCGCCGCAGAAGCCGCGACCGGCGGCGCCGAGCACGACCACTCGCACCTTCTCGTCCTCGCCGAGCGATCGAATCGTCTTGGCCAGATGCGCCCAGCCCTCGCTGGGCAGCGCGTTCACCGGCGGATGATCGAGCAACACCTCCGCGATGCCCTTGTCGTTCACGTTGCTTTGCAGGTACACGACCGACTCCTCAGTAAGGTTCCTCTCTCCCTGAGAGAGGGTCAGGATGAGGCCATGAGACATCCGACGAAGTCACCTTGTTCCTCATCGCAATTCCAGCGTGCTAGTTCCCCAAAGCAGCCAGTGTCTGCTGCGCCTCGCGCATGATGCGCTCGATCAGTTCGGCGCACGTCGGCCGGTCGTCGATGAGGCCGGCGACCACGCCGCTGGGCAGCACGCCCTCCGCCGGCCTTCCCTCGACCATGGCGCGGCGGATGAACACCGGCGCATTCGCGGCCATCAGCGTTTGCGTCCGCGTCAACTCGTCGCCGCGCCGCAGCGCCAGCGCGGCGCTGAGCAACTCGCGCACGGAGGCGCCGCTCAGCTTGCGGTATTCGAGGCCGCTGCGCAGCGCCCGTACGAAGTTGACCACCGGGTTGCTCGCTTCGAGCCGGCCGACGAACTCGTTCATGATCACTCGTTGTGGCAAACCGTCCACATGCCGGGTCACGAAGATGTCGTTGACCGTGGCCTTGAAGTACCGCTCCGCGGTAGCCTGCGGCAGCGGGCTCTCGGCCGTCAGGAGAAAGCGCGTGCCCATGGCGATGCCGGCGGCGCCGAAGGCGAGCGCGGCCACTAATCCGCGGCCGTCGCGGAAACCGCCGGCGGCTACCACCGGCACCTCAACCGCATCGACGACCTGCGGCACCAGGATCGAGGTCGGCACCGTACCCGTGTGGCCGCCACCTTCGCCGCCTTGCGCGATGATGATGTCGGCCCCGAGCTTCACCGCCTTCTGCGCGTGGCGCGCGGCGCCCACGGTCGGAATGCAGAGCACGCTCGCCTTCTTGAACCGCTCGATGAACTGCGCGTTGGGCGCACGGCCGTAGCTGGCTGCCTTCACCCCGTGGCGGATGATCATTTCCACGATCTCGCTGGCGCCCGGCTGTTCCATCAAGAAGTTCACCGCGAACGGCCGGTCAGTGAGCTGCTTCACCCGCGTGATCGCCTGCTCCGCCTCCTCCACCCGAAGCGTGGCGGCGGCGAGCATGCCGAACGCTCCGGCGTTGCAGGTAGCCGCGGTCAACTCGGGCGTGGCGATCCAGCCCATCGCCGTCTGGATGATCGGGTAGCGGATGCCGAGAACTTCGCAGAGCCGCGTGTGGAGCGCCGAAGACACGAGACACCTTTCGGACAGGCTTACCACAGAGGCACAGAGATCACAGAGAAGGGAAACACCGAGTGAAGACCTTGAGTGTTTCCGCCCCTGTGAGCCTTCTCGGTGTCCTCTGTGCCTCTGTTGTGAATGTGCTTCTCATCCTTTCACTTCCTGATATCCAAAACCCTTCGGGTCGATCACTTCGCGGATCAGGCGCAGTTCATCGGCTGTCGGCGCCCGCGTTTCCGGCACCTTGTCGGGAATCGCCAACTCGAAGCCGGTGTTCTTCACCACATCGTCGATGCTGACGCCGGGATGAATCGACGCCAGGCGCATGGTGTGGCTCGGCGTGTTGAAGTCGAAGACGCCGAGGTTGGAGACGACGCGGCGAATCTCGTGAAAGCGCGATGCCGTCTTGCCCAGCGCGGCGGCACGATCGTAGCCGATGCCGGAAACCACGTCGACCTTGGCGACGAACGACTTCGGGCTGTGATTCGGAACCCAGTAACTGGTCGGGTGATTGATGGTGTTCCCCGGCGCCCCGCGCATGCCGAGCAGCTGCGCCTTGGGTCTTTCGAACGGGCCGATGCAGGCGATGTTCTGGTTTCCAAAGCGGTCGATCTGCGTAGCACCCATCATCACGTGGCGCCGGCCCGACCACACCACGTCGAACACCAGCCGGTACGGCATCCAGCCCTCAACGATCGGCGCCGGGCCGGCGGCGCCGCCAAGCGGCAGCACGTTGGCGAGCAGACAGGCAACACTGTCGGTGAGCAACAGATCGGGCTCGAAGGTCAGCTTGGCGAGCCGCGCGCCGATGGCCGGCAGGTTGCCGATCGGGCTGACCAACATCTCGCCATCGCCGCGAAAGGTCTCGGCGATGGCCACCGCACAGTACTCCGCTCTGGTCACGTCGCTCATCGGTTCCTGACCGCCTTCTGGTACTCGTCCTCGTTGGCAACGTCCAGGTACCGGGCCTTGAAGGCCTTCCACGCCTGCGGGTCGCTCGCCGTGGCGGCGTACTCTTTCTGGAAGGCTTCGTCGCGGCCGTAATCGGGCGGGCATTCGGTGAAGTGAGCACCGCCCGGGGTTTCGATGACGCCGTCGACCATCATTCGATTGATTCTGAGCGTGTGGACCGAACCTTCCCGCAGCAGATCTTTCGTCGGGACGATCTTCTCGCAGGTCATGAACCGCCGCTTGGCGGCCATACAAAAGAGATCGTCGAAGTACAGGTCGGGGCCGAGGAACTGGCCGTTGCCCTGCGCGTCCGCGCGGTTCATATGAATCAGCGCGACGTCGAGCGTGAGCGCCGGCATCGCCACCAGCTCCTCGCCGTCGTCGTACGGCGACTGCACCAGCTTGAGTTGCGGGTTGATCCTCATCACATCGGACCCCAGCCCGGCGCGGGTTGGCAGAAACGGCAAGCGCAGCGCCGCGGCGTAGAGTCCCCACTGCAACATGCCCTCGTCGAACTCGACCGCCTCGATCGTGCCGTTTTGCCGCGCAGCCCGAAAGTGGGGTTCGAGGGGGATCGAGTCGAGCGAGACGAAGCCGTAGACGACCTTCTTAACCTTGCCCGCGGCACACAGCAGCCCGACGTCGGGGCCGCCGTAGGAAACCAGGGTAAGGTCCTTGAGCGGCGAGCGCAGGATCTCGCGCACCAGCGCCATCGGCTTGCGGCGGGAGCCCCAGCCGCCGATGCCGATCGACATGCCGTCACGCAGCTGGCCGATCACTTGGCTCGGCGTCATCCTCTTATCCACTGGCCGTCTCCGTTCCTGGGCTCTTCAGCGTTCGGCGTTGCCGCGCTCGGTGTACACGTTTGCCGCACGCGGGTCGAATTGCGCCACCAAGATGCGTTCCTGCGGCTTCTCCGAGGCGGTTTTCGGAATCTCATCCACCACCTGCAAGTAGCTCGGGACGAAATTCGGCTCGAGCTTGGCGCGGCAAGCCGAGAAGATCGAGGCCGCCTCGCAGCACCTTGCGTCGGCCAGGACCACGGCCGCAACCACGTCCTTTTCGCCCGGGGCCCCCGAGGCCGCCGGTACGCCGTAGACGAAGACATCGGCAACGCCCGGGTGCTCGGCGATCGCCTTCTCGACAAAGCTCGGGTTGATGAAGTCGCCGTTGCGGCGGATGCCGCCGCCGGCGCGGTAGTCGAAGAAGAGCCAGCCGTCTTCGTCAGCATGCCCCATGTCGCCGCTGCGATTCCAGCCGCCGCGGATCTTCTTGCGCGACGCCTCCGGGTTTCCGAAATACTCGACCGTAGCCTCGGCGCCGCCGGCGGGCCGGCAGCAAATCTCACCGGTCACACCGGGCGGGCACTCGTTGCCGTCGGGGTCGAGTATCCTCATCTCGACGCCCGCCATTGGTCTGCCAAAAGAGCCGATCGGGCCTTCGCCGACGGGCTTGTAGGCCATCCCGCCGCCGTCCATGGCGCCGTAGAACTCCAGCACCTTGACGTCGAAGCGTTGCTCGAATGCCTCCCAGATGACCGCCGGCATACCGCCGCTCACCACCGTGCGCACGGGGTTGTCATCGTCATCAGACCGGGCAGGCTGGCTGTAGATAGCGGTAACCATGCCGCCGACGAGAGAGAAAGTGGTGCAGCCATACCGGCGGCAGACAGCCCACAGCTTTGACTTGGTAAAGCGCCGGCTAAAGACCGCGCGCAACCCCATCGTCAGCGCCGGCGCGAGCGTGACCGACTGTGCGTTGCCGTGTGTCAGCGACAGGCCGGTGTAGGGACGCTCGTCGGCTTGATAGGCGAACAGGCTGCCGAGCATCCCGGCGGCGCAGATACGGAAGTTGCTGCCGACAATGCCCTTCGGATCGCCGGTGGTGCCCGAGGTGTACATGACCTGCAGCGGCGCCTCGGGGGTCTCGGCACGCACGTCAACCGTGGCTGCCGGCTTGGCCAGCAGCTCGGCCAGCGAATCGACGCCGGCAGTGGGCGCAGCGTCTGTCTCACCGGTTGCGAGGCCCAAGAGCCATTTCAAGTTCGGCAGCTGCGCGCGCACGGCCGCGATCGCCTCGATGCAGTAATCGGCGGCGATGACACCGGTGCAGCCGGCGTTGTGCAACATGTAGGCGAGCTTGTCACCACGAGTGCGGGGATCGATCGGCACCAGGACCGCGCCGGCGATCGAAGCCGCGATCATCGCTTCGACGAACTCGGGATGATTGCGCATCATCACCGCGAAGCGATCGCCGGCGGCCAGCCCGCGAGCGATCAGCCCGGCCGCGATCCGGTTGGCGTTGGCGTACAGATCAGCGAACGTGCGCACTTCGTCGGGCGTGGCGCCATCGTCCAAGCTGAGATGCTCGAAGGTGAGCACATCGAGATCCGGCCGCTGCTCGGCACGAATCGCGATCAGGTCGGCGAGAATGAATTCGCTGCGCTCCCGCATGGTCGAAGATGGCACTTTCAGCGGATTGACCGGGTTGGCTTCCCCTGATCACAGCCTGGTGGCACCGAGCAGGCCGAGCACCTCGTTGCAGCCGTCTTCGATCATCGAAGCACGGGCATCGCGCAGCAGCTTCTCGATCGGATACTCGCGGCTCAGGCCGTTGCCGCCGAAGATCTGCAACGCCGCGCTCGCCACCTCGAAAGCGGTGTTGGTCGCCATCACCTTGGCGGCGATCGAGTACTGCACCAGCGGCGCCGCGGTGGCGTTGTAGAGCGCGACCCGGCGCACCAAGGCCCGCGCGGCTTCAACCTGGGTGAACATCTTGAACAGCCGGCTCTTGACGCTCTGGTGCTGGAAGATCGGCGCGCCGCCTTGCACCCGCTCCTTGGCGTAGTCGGCCGCCAGCTCGAAGGCCGCGCGCGCCACCCCCACGAACAATTGCCCCATCGCCGCGTTGGCATGCGCCAGCATCATCTCCAGAGCCATCGTGTAGAACTCCGGCCCCACCGCCATGTACGAAGCCGGGATGCGCACGTTATCGAAAAAAATCTCGCCTTGATTGAGCGAGCGCTGGCCCAGCTTATCGAGCGGTTTGGGGCGGCTCACCCCGGGCAGGTCCAGCGGCAAAAGAAACACCGCGCCACCATTGAAGCCTTGGCTCTGGTCGAGCGTGCAGAAGAGCACGGCGATATCGGCAATCGAGCCGTTGGAAACCCAGGCCGCCTTCTGGCCGGTGATGACGAACTGATCGCCCTCGCGCCGCGCGCTGCAGTTGGCTTTCAATGAGGGATCGCGGAAGTGCGGCTCGGTGATTGCCACGGTGTCGCTGCCGTGGTCGGGCTCGGTCAGCGCCCAGCAGCCGATGGTGGGCTTGTCGGGATTGCAGAACCGTTCCAACAACTCGGGGTTGCCGCTCTGTTGAATCCACGGGCCGTGGAACATCGTCAGCCCTAAACTGATCGCCAGGCCGACGTCGCCCCAGGCAAGTTCCTCGTTGATGACGCACATCAGACGGGTTTTGGCCACCGGGTCAAGGTTGGGGTCGGTCGCGATGTTGGCGAAGCCGAGGGCATGGTATTCCTTGAGACAATCCCACAGCACCGATCCCGGGGCGATCACTTGGGCTGGATCATGCAGGCGATCGAGCTTCTGCCCAGCCGGCCGCAACACCTCGGCGGCAAAGGCGTGGGACTCGTCACGAACGCGGCGGTCTTCGTCAGTGAGGCCAGTTTCAATATCGAGCGAGATCATCGGCGAAGTCTCCTGCGTAGCGGCCAACCCAAGTTAACGCTTGTTAGGTAACAAAAGCCCGCCATCCCGTCCAGTCTCCGCTTGCGAATGCTCGGAGCTGCTGGTACTCGCCTGAGCACGGAGGACCAAGATGGCAGCAATGACGTTGCAGCAGATTGCCGACCGCATCGAGATCGACGACTTGCTCACGCGCTACGCGACCGCGGTCGACACCAAAGACTGGGAACTTTACGCCAGCTGCTTCACCGCCGACGCCTTCATCGACTACACCGCCGCCGACGGCATCAAGGGGACCGTCAGCGAGGTCAAAGCCTGGCTGGCGCAGGTCATGCCGCTGTTTCCGATGACGCAGCATGTTGTCTGCAACCGCGTGGTGGCGGTGAATGGTGATACGGCCAGCTGCCGCTCCTGCTTCTTCAACCCGATGGGCGTCGCCGAGGGTCAGGGCGGCTTGAAGCTGTTCATCGACGGCGGCTACTACAACGACAAGCTGGTGCGCAGCGCTGCCGGCTGGCGCATCGCCGAACGGGTCGAGGAGACCTCGTACACCACCCGCCATCATCGCGTTGCCACACCCGGCGAGCTCGGGCTCTGAGCCGACCTCCGCGGCGAAGGTTCAGGGAGAGAGACACCATGCGCTTCTCATATGCCGAGTCGATGTGCGATCCGCGCCAGTACCTTCCGCTAGCCCAAGCCGCGGAAGCTGCCGGCTACACCTCGTTCATCGTGCCCGACAGCATCTGCTACCCGCAGTGCTCGGACAGCAAGTATCCTTACACTATTGACGGCAACCGCGAGTTCTTGGAGGACAAGCCGTTCATCGAGCCGTTCACCTTGATTCCGGCGATGGGCGCGGTGACCGAGCGCCTGCGCTTTACCACCTTCGTCGTCAAGCTGCCGATTCGTCACCCGGTGTTGGTCGCGAAGTCAGCCAGTTCCGTAGCGGTAATAACGAATGACCGGTTCGGCTTCGGCGTCGGCTTGAGTCCCTGGCCGGAGGACTTCCAGGTCTGCGGCACGGAGTGGAAGACGCGCGGCCAGCGCATGGACGAGATGATCGAGATCATCCGCGGCCTGACCAAGGGCGGCTTCTACGAGTTCCACGGCCGGCACTACGACGTGCCGAGCATCAAGATCTGCCCGGTACCTACCCAGCCGATCCCGATCCTGATCGGCGGCCATTCCGAAGCCGCATTGCGCCGCGCCGCGCGAATCGGCGATGGTTGGATGCACGCCGGCAGCGATGATCTCGGCAAGATGCTGCAACGGCTTACCGCGCTGCGCCGCGAGTATGGGCGAGAGCGGCAGCCGTTCGAGGTTCACGTGATTTCCTTCGACGCTTTCACCGCCGAAGGCATCAAGCCGTTGGAGGACATCGGCGTCACCGACGTGATCGTCGGTTTCCGCAACGTCTACGACCAGGACACCATGACGTTGCAGCAGAAGATCGACGCGCTGCGGTTTTACGCCGACAACGTGATCGCGAAGGTCTGAGATGCCGCCGGCGCTCAAGATCGGGGTCACCATGTTCGCCACCGACCAGACTATTGGTCCGGTGGAGTTGGCGCGCGCCGTCGAGGAGCGCGGGTTCTATTCGCTCTACGTTCCCGAGCACACCCACATTCCCACCAGCCGGCAGTCGCCGGCGCCGACCGGGGGCGAGCTGCCCGAGGAGTACCGGCGCACGCTCGATCCGTTCGTGGCGCTGGCAGCGGCAGCTGCCGTGACCTCGCGAATCAAGATCGGCACCGGGGTGTGTCTGGTGGCCCAGCACGATCCGGTGGTGTTGGCCAAAGCGATCGCCACGCTAGACTTGATATCCAGCGGCCGCTTCGTGTTCGGTATCGGCTTCGGCTGGAACCGGGAGGAAATGGGCGATCACGGCGTAGAATTTCGCACCCGCCGCGAGCGCGTGCGCGAGCACGTGCTGGCTCTCAAGCAGCTGTGGGCCAAGGATCGCGCCGGGTTTGCGGGCGAGTTCGTCCGCTTCGAAGAGAGCTGGTCGTGGCCGAAACCGGTGCAACAACCGAGTCCGCCGATCTTGATCGGCGGCGCCCCCGGCCCAAAGCTGTTTGCACACATCGCCGAGTACGCCGACGGCTGGATTCCCATCGGCGGGGCCGGCGTGCGCGGGGTGTTGCCCGACTTGCACCGGGCGCTGGCGGCGCGCGGCCGCAATCCCGCCACGCTGCGGATCGTCCCTTTCGGCACCATCCCCGAACAGGGCAAACTCGACTACTACGCCTCGATTGGCATCACCGAAGTGGCGCTGCGCCTGCCCACGGGCGGGCGCGACGAGGTCCTGCCCCTGCTCGACCAGTACGCGAAACTCATGTAACACGCACACTTGCCGGCCCCCCAGACTCCACAGAGATAGGCACGACATGTACCTCGACTTCACTCCCGAGCAGCAGGCCCTGCGCCAAGATATCCGCTCCTACTACCAGCGTCTGTTCACCCCCGAGTTGCGCGCGGCGCTGGACGCGGAGTGGGAAGATGTCGGCGGCCCGGTCTTCCGCCATGTGGTCGGCCGCATGGGTGCCGACGGTTGGCTCGGTATCGGCTGGCCGAAGGAGTACGGCGGCCAAGGTCGCTCGGCGATCGAGCAGTTCATCTTCTGGGATGAGACTTATCGGGCACGAGCGCCACTGCCGGTGATCGCCGTCAACACCATCGGCCCGACGCTGATGCAATTCGGCACACCCGAGCAGAAGACCGAGTTGCTGCCGAAGATCATCAAGGGACAGCTCTTCTTCGGTATGGGCTACAGCGAGCCGTCTGCGGGCACGGATCTGGCCTCGCTGACTACACGCGCGGTGCGCGACGGCGACGAGTACGTCATCAACGGCCAAAAGATCTTCACCACCCACGCCAACGATGCCGACTACATCTGGCTCGCCGCCCGCACCAATCCCGAAGCTCCGAAGCACAAGGGAATTTCGATCATCCTGGTGCCGACCAACAGCCCGGGCTTCTCACTGACGCCGATCTACACGCTCGGCGGCGAGCGCACCAACGCGACTTACTACGACAACGTGCGGGTGCCGGTCAGTAATCGCGTCGGACCGGAAAACGCCGGCTGGCAGCTGATCACCTCGCAGCTCAACCACGAGCGCATCACGCTGGCCGCCCCGGGCGTGGCCGACTATCTGCTCGATGAGGTGTGGGCCTGGGCCGCCAAGACCACTGCGCCGGGCGGCGGCCGCTTGATCGACCAGCCCTGGGTGCAGCTCAACCTCGCGCGCGTCTACGCCAAGCTGGAAGCGCTCAAAGTCCTCAACTGGCGCTCGGCGTGGTCGATCTCGGCCGGGGTGCCCAACATGGCCGAGGCCTCGGCCGTCAAGGTGATGGGCACCGAGTTCTTCGTCGAATGTTATCGGCTGCTACTCGAGATCGTCGAGAGCGCCGGCCTGATCAAAGCCGGGCAACCCGGGGCGCTCTTTGGCGGCCGGCTCGAACACGCGTATCGCAGCGCCACCACGCTCACCTTCGGTGGCGGTGTCAACGAAGTGCAGCGCGACATCATCGCCATGGCCGGCCTGGGCTTGCCCCGAGCCCAGCGGCGTTAGCACGTCACAAGAGACCATTGATGGATTTCCAGTTCTCTGAAGAGCAAGCCTCGGTTCGTGAACTCGCCCGCGGGATCCTCGACAAAGAGGTCACCGTCGAGCGCGTCAAGAAGGCCACCGCTGACCCCGATTGGTGCGACCGGCCACTGTGGCGCACGCTGGCCGACGCCGGGCTGTTGGGCCTGGTGGTGCCCGAGAGTTTGGGCGGAATGGGTTATGGCATAGTAGAGGCGTGCCTCCTGCTCCAGGAAATCGGGCGGGTAGTGGCGCCGCTGCCGGCGCTGCCCACGCTAGTGCTGGGCGCAATGGCGATCGCACAGTTCGGCACGGCCGCGCAGCAGCAGCAATGGCTGCCGGCAATTGCCGCCGGCAAGACGATCTTGAGCGGCGCTTTGGTTGACGCCGGCTCCGCTGACCCAGCTCAGCCCGCCACTACCGCACGCAGAGAGGGCGGGCAGTGGCGACTCGACGGCCACAAGCTATACCTGCAGGCCGCCAACCTGGCCGAGCGCGTGTTGGTGCCCGCTTCCACCGGTGACGGGGTCGGGCTGTTCTTGCTCGATCCGCGCGGTGGCGGGGCCACCATGACGCGGCAAGGCACCTCCAGCGGCGAGCCGCTGTTCCACCTCGGGCTTAGCGGAGCGCCAGTGGGCGCGGCGGACTTGCTCGGTGGCGACGCCATGGCTGGCGGAGACAAGGTGTCCTGGCTGTATCAGCGCGCCCTGGCGGCGGCTTGTGCGACACAACTGGGGGTATCCGAGAAGACGATCGCAATCACCAGCCGTTATGTCTGCGAGCGCATTCAGTTCGGCGTAGCCATCGGCTCCTTTCAAGCGGTGCAGCACCGCTTAGCCGACTGCTACATCGACCTCGAAGCGATCCGCTGGACGACCTGGCGCGCGGCGTGGAAGCTGTCAGCGGGCCAGTCCGCCGAGCGCGAACTGGCGGTGGCCAAGTTCTGGGCCGCTGACGGCGGCGCGCGCATCGCCAGTGCGGCGCAGCACCTGCACGGCGGCATCGGCGTTGATATCGACTATCCCGTGCACCGCTATTTCCTCTGGTCGAAGGGCCTGGAGCTCACCCTCGGCGGAGCCAGTTCACATCTGGCACGGCTGGGTCGCGAACTGGCGCGCAGCGGGCCGCGATAGCGCGCAGACTTCGGCCGAGGACTTTAGAAGGCCATGGAAACGGTACCGCAAACCATCCCGCAGCTGCTGCAAGCGGCGGCCCGGCAGTTCGGCAGCCGCCACGCCGTCGAAGATGGGGTGACGACGCTGACGTTCACGCAGCTGGCCGGCGAAGCTCTGCGTGCGGCCCGCGCCTTCTGCGCAGCCGGACTCGAGCCCGGCGATCGGGTCGCGATCTGGGCGCCGAACATCCACGAATGGATCATCGCCGCCCTCGGCCTGCAATCGGCCGGCGGCGTGCTGGTGCCTTTGAACACCCGACTCAAGGGCGGCGAAGCCGGGTATATCCTGGACAAGAGCGGCGCGCGCCTGCTGTGCACGGTCGGCGAGTTCGCCGGCAACCGCTACGTCGACTTGCTGCGCAGCGCGCTGGGTGAAGCCGCGCCCGGACGGCCGGTGGCCGGGCTGCCGCAGCTTGAACGCATTATCCTCCTGCGTGGCGCTGCCGGCGGTGTGGAGCCGTGGACGGAGTTCCTCACTCTCAGTGATCACGTGACCGCTACTGAGGCACAGCGGCGCGCGGCCGCGGTCTCGCTCGATGATCTCTCGGATATCCTTTTCACCTCCGGCACCACCGGGAAGCCGAAAGGCGTGATGACGTGCCATGGTCAAAACCTGCGCGCGTTCCAGGTGTGGTCGGAAGTTGTTGGCCTGCGCGCCGGTGACCGCTACTTGATCGTGAACCCGTTCTTCCACTCCTTCGGCTACAAGGCCGGCTGGCTTTCGTCTCTGATGTACGGTGCCACCATCCTGCCGCAGCAGATCTTCGATGTGCCCGCGCTGCTGCGGCGTATCGGACAAGAGCGAGTCAGCGTGCTGCCCGGCCCACCGACCTTGTACCAGTCGATCCTCGCCCATCCCGAACGTAACGCCTACGACCTCAGCAGCCTGCGTCTGGCGGTAACCGGCGCCGCCGTGATTCCGGTCGAGCTGATCCACCGCATGCGCCGTGAGCTGTCGTTCGAGACCATCATCACCGGCTACGGCCTGACCGAGACCTGCGGCATCGTGACCATGTGCCGTTTCGATGATGACCCGGAGACGATTGCGACCACCTCGGGCCGGGCAATTCCGGGCGTGGAAGTCCGTTGCCTCGACAAGACTGGGGCGGCAGTGCCCTGCGGCCAGCCGGGCGAGATCGTCGTACGCGGCTACAACGTAATGAAGGGCTACTTCGAGGATCCGGCGGCGACGGCCCAGACCATCGATGCGCAAGGCTGGCTACATACCGGCGACGTCGGCGTGCTGAACGAGCGTGGCTACCTGCGCATCACCGACCGCATCAAGGACATGTACATCACCGGAGGTTTCAATTGCTACCCGGCCGAGATTGAAAGCTTGCTGCACGCCAACCCCGAGATCGCCCAGGTTGCCATCATCGGCGTGCCCGACGAACGCTTGGGCGAAGTCGGGATGGCGTTCGTGGTCGCAGCCCCGGGCGCAACCCCCACCCCCGATTCGGTCATCGGCTGGTGCCGGGCCAACATGGCCAACTACAAGGTGCCGCGCGCGGTCGAGATCGTCGACTCGTTGCCGATGAATGCCTCAGGCAAGGTGACCAAGTTCGTCCTGCGCGAACGCGCCACTGGCCGTAAACCGTAGAGTGGCAACCGCTGCGAGGCTCCTGAGCCGTTCACACCAGTAAGCCATCATTCCGGCGAAAGGTGGGCACTCACGCCAGGCCGTCAGCCTTGGAACCGCCAGCGCCCCGACTCGGCAGTGTGGCGCACAGCGGCTCGGCCTGGTACAAGTGGAGCATGCTGGCGGCCGTCACCATCAACGAAATCGAGAAGATCTTCACTGTCATCGAGCGCCATGGGCTGTCGCGCGAGGCGGTGATTATTCCGCTGCGGCCGGCATCACCGGGCGTAGTCAAGCGGCTGGCCAACGGTAAGTTCGAGATCGTAGTCGACGGCGAGGTGCCGATCGACGACTGGCTGACGGTGCTGGAGGCAAAGCTCTGCGCCTTGCTGCCTGGCAGCTGAAGGCGGCGAAGCATTAGCTCGGCGGTGCGTTGTGGGGAGGATTTGGGCAATGAGGCGGCAAGTACGAGGGCGAACGGTTGCAGTTGTACTGGCGGTAGTCGCAGCAGCAACGCTGGCGATTTCGAGTTCTGCCCGGGCTCGTACGAGAGCACACAGGGGCGAGACTGCGAAGAAGAGCGACGCCGCCGCGGTCAAGTACCGCGCGGTGTTGCTGATGGATGCCGCCTCGGGGGCGGTGCTGTCCGAGGAGAACGGTCACCTGCAGTGGCCGCCGGCGTCGATGACCAAGATGATGCTGATGCTGATCGCGTCCGAGCGCGTGCGTGACGGCGCGGCCAAATGGGAGGAGCCGATAACTACCTCGCGCTGGGCGAGCAAGATGGGCGGCTCGCAGGTTTACTTGAAAGAAGGCGAGGTATTTACCTTGGCCGAGATGATGCAGGCAGTCATCATCCATTCCGCTAACGACGCCTCGATGGCCGTGGCCGAGCACATTGCCGGATCAGGCGAGGCGTTTGTTGACCTCATGAACGAACGGGCCCGACAGCTGGCGCTGGCCGACACGACGTACCAGACACCGCACGGCCTACCCCCGGCTCAGGGGCAGAAGCCGGATATCACCAGCGCCCATGACCTCGCCGTCCTGGCGCGCGAGCTGATGAAGTACCCCGAGGTCATGAAGTGGGCCGGCACCAAGGAGGCACCGTTTCGCAACGGCGCGATGATTCTGCGCAACACCAACCATCTAGTTCGCAACACATCCTGGGTGGACGGGCTTAAGACCGGCTATTATCGCGAGGCTGGCTTCTGCGTTACCGCCACCGCCACCCGCAATGACATGAAACTGATTGCTGTCGTGCTCGGCTCCACCCACAAGCGGGACTCCTTCGCCGAAGCCGCCAAGCTGCTCAACAAAGGGTTCAGCAACTACAAGGTCATCTACGCGGTGAAGAAGGGCGACGTCGTGGCCAACGACGTGCCGGTGCAGCGCGGCAAGCCCAAGTTCGTGCGTCTGGTGGCGGGCGACAACGTTGCGCTGGTAGCGGAGAAAACCGCCAAGCGCAGCTTCCAGCTCGAGCTGGCGCTTACCGGCCAGCTGGCCGCGCCGCTGGTCGCGCAAAGCAAGGTGGGCGAAGTCATCGTCAAGGAAGACGGCAAGGAAGTCGGCCGAGTTCCGGCACTGACATTCGAGGCGGTGGAGAAAGCCGGCGGGCTGCTCGAGCGCTTCTTCTGATCCGGCAAGGGCGCGCGGTCGTGAAGACGAGGGTGCAGGCTGCGCTCATTAGCTTGCTGCTGACAGCAGCCACGCCCGCACGAGTGCTCGCGGCACTGGCTGACGCCAACTGCGATAGCCTCAGCTCCGCGGCCGACGTGGTCGCGGCCGTCACCGTCGCCCAGGACACCTTCGCCTTTCCCGACTGCCGCGGCGCGGATCAGTTCCGCAACCATCAGTTCACCCCCGAGGGACAAGAGCGGCTGCTCAACGACATCTTCAACCGGCAAGAGCAAACCTGGACACCAACACCGACGACAACGCCCACGCGGACGCCGGCGGCGACACGCACCCCGAGCGCCACAGCGACCGCTAGCGTCACCGCCACCGCATCCGCCACCAACACCCCGACGCTGACGCCGACTAACACCCCACGCCCCACCAACACCCGCACCGCAACGCGCACCGCGACCGACACGCCGACACGGACGGCAACGCCGACAGCGACCCCGACGGGGCTGGCGCAACAACTCGCCGGCGATTGGAGCGCCGATTGGGCCAACGGCGCCCTCGCCTGCTGCTACCTCATCGGCCAGTCGCAGCCGCTGTGCATCGCCGATGCCGTCTATCGGGTGACCGCCGCGCCCAGCAACCAGCTGACCATCACCAACCTGACCAGCGGCCAAGCCCTGGGCACGGCCACCATCACCAGCGGTGGCACCGTCCATCCTCCGCTCGTGACCGAAAACGCCGGCATCTGCAATGTGGACGGCCAACCCATCGTCATGCAGTTCGACTACACCTTCACCTTCAACGTCAACGGCACGGGTAGCGCCACCATCGAGTGGAAGCGGCTCACCCATTGCCAGACCTGCGACCAACGCGACACTGCCACGCTGCAACGGGTAGCTCGACCGTGAGGGCGCGCCAACGAGCAAAGGTTGTTCGATTTCGGCTGGCGCGCTAGGCTGCGCCGCCGACTAGGGGGAACAGGGATGGCCAAGATTGCGCTAATCGGTGCCGGCAGCGTGGTGTTCGCCAAGAATCTGATCGGCGACATCTTGCTGTTTCCCGAGCTGGCCGACTGCCACATCGCGCTGATGGACCTCGACCCGGCGCGCTTACACACCGCCGAGCGCATGACCCAGAAGGTTGCCGCGGCTCTCCACGCGCAGCCGACCATCAGCGCTCACACCGACCGGCGCGCGGCACTGACGGGGGCTGATTACGTCATCAACACTATCCAGGTGGGCGGCTATCGGCCCGCAACCGTAATCGATTTCGAAGTACCCAAGCGCCACCACCTGCACCAGACGATTGCCGACACCCTGGGAATCGGCGGCATCATGCGCGCGCTACGCACCATCCCGGTGCTCATCGACATCTGCCGCGACATGGAAGAAGTCTGCCCGCGGGCGTGGCTGCTCAACTACACCAACCCGATGGCCATGAACTGCTGGGCGCTCTCCCGCGCCACACCGATTCGCACCGTCGGCCTGTGCCACAGCGTCCAAGGCACGGCCATGCAGTTGGCCGGCGACATCGGTGTTCCCTATGCTGAGATCAGCTACCTGGCAGCGGGCATCAACCACATGGCGTTCTATCTCCGCTTCGAGCGCCAGGGTGAGGACCTCTACCCGCTGATCCGCCGAGTGGTAGCGGAGGGGCGGATACCGAGTAACAACCGGGTGCGCTACGAGATGCTCCAGCGTCTGGGCTACTTCGTGACCGAGTCGAGCGAGCACTTCGCCGAGTACACACCGTACTTCATTCGCCGCGACCGCCCCGACTTGATCGAGCGCTTCAACGTGCCACTGGACGAGTACATCACGCGCTGCGAGTTCATGGATCAGTTTTGGGGCAACATGCAGCAATTCTTCGAAGGCGCCGAGCCCATCGCCGACCTCGAGCGCAGCCACGAGTACGGGGCGCTGATTATTCACAGCCTGGAGACCAACAGCGCGCGCGTGGTATACGGCAACGTGCCGAATCGCGGGCTGATCACCAACCTGCAAGCGGGCTGCTGCGTCGAGGTGCCCTGCCTGGTCGATGGCAACGGGATTCAGCCCACCGCCATCGGCGACCTCCCGCCGCAGCTCGCCGGCCTGATCATGACTAACGTGAATGTGCAAGCGCTTGCGGTCGAGGCCGCTCTGACCGGCAAGCGCGAGCACGTCTACCACGCGGCAATGCTCGACCCTCATACGGCAGCAGAACTTACGCTCGACGGCATCTGGGCCTTGGTCGACGAGTTGATCGCGGCGCACGGCGACTGGCTGCCTCCCTTGCGCTGATGATCTTCCAGGCGATCGACCACATCATCATCGCCGTCGGCGACCTCGACGCCGCCACCGCCGCTCACCGCACGCTGCTGGGGCGCGCACCCTCGTGGCGCGGCACGCATGCGGCCTTTGGCACCCGCAACACCCTCTTCCGGCTCGACAACACTTACATCGAGCTACTGGCGGCGTTGCCGCGTAGTACGACGCCGCAAAGCGCGCGGCTGCGCGAGGCGCTCGGCGACAGCCCGGAGCGCCCGTTCGGGCTCGCTATCAGGGTCAACGATCTCACCGCCGCGATCAACATCCTGCGCGGCCGCGGCATGCGATTAGGAGAGGCTTCCGAAGGTGCCGGCGAAGATGAGCGCAGTGGACGCCGGCGCACCTGGCGCAGCGCCTGGATCGATCCGGCGAGCAGCGGCGGGTTACGGCTGTTGCTGATACAGCATACCTGTCCGGCGCACTTGCTGCCGCGCGCCCTCGGCGTCGCCGACGACGCCGCCGTCTGCTTGGGTGTCGATCACGTGGTGATTTCCAGCTCGGATCTGAACGCCTCGGTGCGCTTGTGGACGGAAGGGTTTCGCATCACCGAGCAGTGGCGGCGCGATTTCCCGGAGCGCGGCACCCGCAACGTGGGGTTGGACTTCGGCGGTATTACCGTCGAGCTGATCATGCGTACCGATCAGCTCGCCACCGGTATCGCCGATCGCTTTTGGGGCGTGGCCTATCAGGTATTCGATTGCAGCAGCGCGGTGGCGCGCTTACGCGCCGCCGGCCTTCAGGTGGACAACCCCCGCGCGGGGCTGGCGCCCGACACGCAAGTGGCCAGTGTGCGCTGGCCGCGCACTCCGACGCTGGTAATCCAGCGCCGGCTCAGCCCCCCAACAACTTGCTGAAGCTGACTTGGCCGGTGGCGGCCGTCAGTCCGCCATCGACCACCAGGGCCGCGCCAGTGATGTACGCCGCGTCATCAGAGGCCAGGAACGCGACCGCGGCGGCGATTTCTTCTGGCTTGCCGATGCGACCCATCGGCACCAGCGCGTTGTATTCGGCCACCGCGTTCGGCAGCGCCAGTAGCGGCGAGAGCAAGGGCGTCTCGATCGGCCCCGGGCAGACACAATTGCAACGAATGTTTTCGCGCGCGTGGTCGATCGCCACCGTCCGCGTGAGGTTGACGACGCCGCCCTTGGCCGCGTTGTACGCCACCAGTCCGTAATCGCCGAACAGGCCCGAGATCGAGGCGGTGTTGACGATCACCCCGCCGCCGGCTCGGCGCAGCAGCGGAACTGCGAACTTGCAGCCATAGAACACGCCGTGCAAGTCGACCTCGATTACCCGCTTCCACATCTCGACGTCGAGGTCCGGGCTCTTACCATAGGTTCCGATGCCGGCGTTGTTGAAGACAATGTTCAGCACGCCGTAGCGATCCGTCGCGGTTTGCATCAAGGTTTCGACCTGGGCCGGGTCAGCCACGTCAGCGCGCAAAAAGGTAGCGCCCAGCTCCTGGGCTAGCGCCTCGCCCGCGCCTTCATTCAGATCGCTCAGCACCAGACGCGCCCCCTCTTGTGCGAAACGCCGTGCGGTGGCCGCGCCAATCCCTGATGCGGCTCCCGTCACCACTGCCACTTTACCCGTGAATCTGCCTGCCATGTTCCCTCCTACCGGTACGGCCACCTCGTCTACTGCGCGATAACGCCGCGGTCAACGTCGCGCTTGCGTAGCCGCCCGCGGCGGCCGAGAATGTAGTTGAGGTGAAGCATCATGAGCCGGCGCCGCTTGCGCATCATTCGGCTCGCAGCCAGCGCCGCAATCGCCTGGCTGATCACTTCCGGCCTAAGCCTGGCTGGTGATTTGGACCTGCTGTCACGGCGAGAACGACTGGGGTTGCACTCCGATGGAGCTTGGAGCTCCCGCGTGTTTCTCAGCGTCGCCGCTGACCCGAAGCGGGCGCGCCGGCACCGGCTGCAATTGGAGGTCGCCGGGGCGCGCGTGCAAACCGAGGACTGGCTACGAGCTGCCGGCTTCTCGCTGCTCGAACAGCGCGACGGGGAAGGCCGCCGCAGCTACACCGTGGTCTCGGACGCGCTGGCGGCTCAGTGGCCGGAGGTGCGACTGCGGGCGCAGTTCGGCGGCCCACAGCTCTCGGCCGGGCTGCGCTCACGCCGCGGCCCGGTATCGGTTGCGTTGACGATTCCGTGGCAGGGCTACGCGGTGGAGTTGGAGAGCCGTGAAGACCGTACCTTTGGCTATTCGCTGCTGGTGGCGCTGCGCAGCCGCGATCGACAGCAGCGGCTGCAATATGGCTTGGCGCTACCGATGTCACTCGAGCGTGCGCCCAACTTCGGGATCGTGCTGCAATTGCGCCTGCGGCTCGGCGACTAGCCCCACGCCCCGGCCTTCATCCGGCAGTTCCACCAGGTCGCAATACACCGCACCGATGAACACCTCGCTGCGAATGCGCAAGAGCGTGTGCGGCACGCTTTGGGTGACCCAGATCGCCACCCGCCGCACCCGCGGGTCGCGTTTGTCTTGCTCCACGCGCCAGATCGTCGGGACAATGCGTACGGCGTCAAAGCGGCCGGCGGGCACGCGGATGGTCTCCACCGCCTCGCGCCTCAGCTCGATACGGTAGCGGGCTTCACCAGTGAAGATGTCGTAGCTTTGCGGCGCGGCCGCGCTCGGCGGCTGCTGGAGCGCCCGCAGCACTGCGGTCATCGGATCCAGGGCTCGGGGGTTGTTGACCTCCACCAGGCGGTAACGGCCCGGGCGGGCGTAACGGCCGACCAAGAGTCCGTCCGGCTCAGCATCGATGCGGGTTAGCTCGGGCTTGCCGTTGATACGCCGATCGAAGACGAACCAGCGCGGGCGCAGCATCAGCGCGTCCGCCTCGGCGATACTCTGCGCGCGCAAGCTCCAGAACAGGTCGACAAAGCTGTTGGTCCGGATCAGCGCCGACAAGCGCGTGGTTTGGCGCAATTCCCCTTGGTCATCCGTTCGCGTCACGGTCGCCCGTGCCACCGGAATGCCGTTCCAGGATACGCGGTACTGGTATTGGCGAACGACTTCGCCAGCCGTTACCGGCGGGGTTGCCGCCAATCCGGCCACCACCAGCTGACACACCAAGCGTCGCGCGGCCCCGGCCATGCTTGAGCGCCTCCTAGCGCCGCACGGTAGGCTGCGGCCGCCAGCGGTTCAAGCCTTCTCGCCCGGGGGAGGGGCCGGATGCCCTCCCCCGGGGTCGCGCCGGCGGTGACTAAGCCGGCTTCAACTGCAATGCGGATCGTCCGCCCTCGACTATGCGCAGCGCCGGCCGCCTGAGCGCCTTGGTCACCAAGACCTCGTAGAGCACGAGGCCAAACAGGACCGCCGCAACACCGACCGCCACGGCGGCAAGCGCCCAAGTGCTCGCCGGCCATGCGACCGCGAGCGGGAGCGGGCTTTGCGCAGCACACCACAACATCGAAATCACCCCCATTCAAACTCCACTGCCCGCCCGGCTCTCCGAGCGGGGAGACTAACGGTTAGTAACCAACCCCGACGCGCTGCGGCGCGCCGTTGATTCCGGCTTGTGCCAGCTGCATCGCGGCCGGATCCGGGCCCGCCAGGAACCACTCCATCGGGCGGCCGGTATACTGGGCGATGCGGTACAGCACTTCCGTCGACGGCACGCGGCCGTTGAGGTAGTTGTACAGCGCGGACAGGCTCACGCCGATGTCATAGGCAAAGGCCTTGGGCTCATCCGCCACCACCTCGCGCAACCGCCGCGCAACCAACTGAGCATCGATCTGTGACATCGTCTTCCCTCCTTCCAAACTTCGCCCCACACTCGCTCTGCTGACTCGCCGGCCGGCCAAGTGAGCAGAGCGTGCCCCCCGTGGCGCGCGGGGGGCAAAAAAAAAGGCCACCGGGTTTTGCTTCCCGATGGCCTTTTGTCCCTTAAGAAGTGAAATCGTCGCTTACGGTTCCCTCCGGCTGGGATGGCCACCGGGTGTCGCGTTCGGGTTAATCTTGGCGGCCGACAGCGTATCCACCATCGCCGCAGACACCGAGCGCAACGCCACGGCCAGCGCGTGCCACTGGCACGTACCTGCACCCGCGGTACGTCGCGTGTGCATACGGTCGAGCTGTTGGTCGTGGGTTCTCATGTTGATCGCCGGGCTTGTGCTAACGTTGGTGCTAATTAGCCACAGCCGTGCAGGCTTTGCAAGCCGGCTGTTCGCACGATCGTGGAAGTGAGGCGCCGGCGCGGCTGTGCTATAGCTCGGCCACCACGGCGGGAGGTGTATGCGAAAACTGCGCGTCGGAATCATTTGCGGAGGCCGCTCCAGCGAGCATGAGATCTCGCTGCGCTCGGCCCGCTCAGTTGTTCAGGCCCTCGACCGCGGCCGCTTCGATCTGACCTTGATCGGCATCGACCATCGCGGCCGCTGGCACCGGCTGGAGGAGGCGCGCTTTCTTCAGATTACCAGCGGGGAGCTAACCGCGCTGCCCGAGGGCGGCGCTGAGGTCCTGTTGCCGCCGGTGCCAGGCGACGGAACATTGGTCGAGTCCGGGCAACCGCCGGCAACGCTGGAACAACTGGATGTGATCTTTCCGGTGCTGCACGGTTCGTTCGGCGAGGACGGCACGGTGCAAGGGCTGCTCGAATTGGCCGACATCGCTTACGTCGGTGCCGGCGTCCTCGGCTCCGCGGTGGGTATGGACAAAGATGTTCAGAAACGGTTGCTGCGTGACGCGCACATTCCGATCGTGCCCTTCGCCACCGTGCTCTGCCACCGCTGGAGCGTGGCGCCGCACGAGGCGACTGCGGCGGCCGCCGCCCTCGGTTATCCCGTGTTCGTCAAGCCGGCGAACCTGGGCTCGTCGGTGGGCGTGAGCAAGGTGAAGCGTGAAGCCGAGTTGGCCCGAGCGCTCGCGCTCGCCTTCGAGTACGACGCCAAGGTCCTCATCGAGAAGGGCGTCGAGGCCCGCGAGCTCGAGTGCTCGGTACTCGGCAACGACTGCCCCGAGGCATCGCTGCCGGGTGAGGTGTGCCCGCAGGCCGAGTTCTATTCTTACGAGGCCAAGTACGTAGACGAGCAGGGCGCCTCCTTTGTGATTCCGGCCTCCCTCAGCCCCGAGCAAACGGCGGCGGTGCGCACCCTGGCGGTGCGCAGCTTTCAGACGATCGGCTGCGAGGGCATGGCCCGGGTCGACTTCTTTCTCGAGCGCCACAGCGGCGCGCTGTACGTGAATGAACTCAACACCATTCCCGGATTCACCGCGATCAGCGTCTACCCGAAGTTGTGGGAGGTGTCTGGGCTGCCGTACACGGCGCTGATCTCCCGCCTGGTCGATCTCGCACTCGAGCGGCACCAGCGACGGCGACGGCTGAAGACGTCGTACGTGCCAACGGCTACCGGTACGCGCGCAGGTTGATGCCGGCGCACATGGCTCAGCCAGCCGCCCGCTGTTTTCGCAGCACGCCGGCCAAGGCCCGCAACCCGAGCAAGTAACTCTCGGCGCCGAACCCCAACACCTGCCCGACGGCAATCGGGGCAATCAGCGAGTGGCGGCGAAATTCCTCGCGCTGGTGGATGTTGGAGAGGTGCACCTCAACCACGGGCAGCGCGATCGCCAGCAAGGCGTCGCGCAGTGCCACGCTGGTGTGCGTATACGCCGCCGGGTTGATCAGAATACCGTCGGCCGCACCGCGCGCGGCTTGGATGCGATCGACCAGGGCTCCTTCGCTATTCGAGTGGAAGAACTCCAACGTCGCCCCCAACTCACCGGCCAATTCGGCGAGCCGCTGCTCGATATCGGCCAGCGTCTCCCGCCCGTAGAGCGCGGGCTCGCGGGTGCCGAGCAGGTTGAGGTTGGGTCCGTGGAGCACCAGCAGGCGCAGCGTGGCAGCTGCGCCGGCGGCTGAGCTCTTACGCCTAGCGGCCATAACGACGGCAGACCCTACCCCGGCAGTGGTTACGCGCCAGTCGTCGGCGAGCCCACAGGAGCAACGGCACCACCAGCATCAGCGCCACACTCCCGGTCGGTGAAGTGGGCTCGACCGAGCAGCCGCCGCCACCTTTTCCGGGCGTCGACGTCGGGGTTCTCGGCACCGAGGTTGGTTTCGGGGTCTTGGTCGACGTCACCGTCGGGGACGGCGATGGCAGCGGCGTAGCCGTCTTGGTCGGGCCACCCGGGGTTTCGGTGATGGTGGCGGTAGCGGTGCGGGTACGAGTGCGTGTCGGCTGCGTCGGCGTTTCCGTGGGCGGGCGGGTGCCGGTGGGGGTAGGAGTCCGAGTGTCGCGCGGTGTTGGGCTCGGCCCGGGCGTCGAGGTTTCCGTCCGCGTGGCCGTGGCGGTCCGCGACGGCGACGGGGTGCGCGTCGCCGTTGGGATCGGGGTGAAGCTGGCGGTGTAAGTGGGGATACCGGTCGCGGTGAAACGCTTGGTGGGCGTCGGGATCGGCGTGCGAGTTTCGGTCGGGGTGCCGGTCTCGGTCGCGGTCGGCGTAATCGTCGGGGTCGAGGTAACTGTCGGTGTATCCGTCGGGGTGTCTACCGGAGTTTCGGTCGGGGTACCGGTGGCGGTTTCGGTGGCGGTTTCGGTGGCCGTCGCGGTCGGCGTGTCCGTGGCGGTTGCGGTCGCAGTCTCGCTCGGCGTCGCGGTCGCTGTCTCGGTGGCGCTCGCGGTCGGCGTGTCCGTGGGCGTTTCCGTCGGCGTGTCCGTGGGCGTTTCGGTCGCCGTGTCGGTGACCGTCGGCGATGGAGTGCGCGTACGTGTCGGGAGCTGCGTGCGGGTGGCGGTCCAGGTGCGAGTGGGGGTAGCGGTCGGGCGGCGGGTGAAGCTGGGGACCGGCGTCCGGCTGGGTGTCGGAGTCACAGTCGGCGTCCGCGTCGGCGTTTCCGTGGGCGTAACGCAGGGGTCTGAGGGGTCACAGAACCCACCTTGCGGACAGACGATGGGCGGGAACACGCAACCCGAAAACGCGTCGCACAAGTCCTCGGTGCAGACGTTGCCGTCATCGCACGGCAGCGGTATCCCGGGCTGGCAGCTGCCCTGGTCACAGGTCTCGGTACCGTTGCAGACGTTGTCGTCATTGCAATCGGTTGGGCAGGTTACCGCGCTCTGGCACACCAGGTCGCTGTAGCAGCGCAAATTGTCGAACAGCCCGACGGTGGTGTAGATGCCGTCGCCGACATCGGCGGCCATGAGCGTCAGCGTATGCTGCCCGGCGAGTACTTCACCCGGGGTACAGCTAAGCGGCGAGCAGGTGGACAGCGTGCCGGTACGCCCAGCGTCGTCACCCGCCACCGAGTTGAAGATGAGGTCCCAGCCCGGGGTTCCGGAGGGGTTGTCGCAACCGATCACGTTGCAGCCTTTAAAAAAGGCGTTGTTTACGTTGGTGATGTTGCCTTTGGTGTCCTTCGTGATCAGGCAACCGCCGCTCGCCGGTGTAGCGGAGCAATTGGTGTCGAATTCCACCGGCACTCCATCGAGGAAGGCGAAGACGTAGTCATTGAACTGCGAGCCGACGAAATCTGGGAACTCGTAGCTGAAGAAATCGAAATCGAAGCCCAAGGACTGCACTGAGCCCTCCGGGAAGTCGAAGGTGATGTCGATGCGGCCGATATCACCGACGCAGCCGGAACCCGGAGCGTTGAGGTCGGCGCCTTCTTTGGGCGCATAGGGATCACCGGAACCGAGGATCAGGAATGAACCGCCCTCGCGCGGGAAATCGGCCGCACCGTACTTGCCCGCCACTTGCACCAAGCGCTCGTCGGCTGCGGTAATGGCGATGCTCTGGACGAACGGCCGGCAGTCGGTGAGCGGATTGCCGGTGAACAGCGCATCGGCAACCGCCGCTGGGTCGACGCCGGCAGCGGCGGCGACACCGGTCATCGACAGCAGCAGCAGACCGGCGGCGAAAACGGATCGGAACACTGAAGGCATCGTTCTCCGGCGAATCCTCACGTGGCGCACACCTCGGTTGCGCGGGGCAGCCGGCTGGCTTTCCGGCTGCCCCACACCCAGCTCTCTCCTAGTTAATGGTCCCGCTCGCCACGATGAATGTACCGCTGCCGTTGGTCGAGGTGACGGTGACGGCAATACTCGTAGCCTGCGCTGTAGACGCCGTCGGGTCCGGATCCGCCACCACGAAGGTGAACTCGTTCAGGCCCGCCACGAATTGGTTGAACGACTGCCCGTCGGGGATGGTGATTGATCCGCCCGTGATCTCCCCCACCGTGGCCGCGATGACAATCGTGGAGCCACCCTCGAGCGGGTTGCGGAGGTCGTCGTGCACCCGCAGGGTGAACGCCTGCGCGCCGGCATTGGGGATATTGAAAGTCACCGGCGGCCCGTTGCTGCAACCTGCGCCGGCCGGGCTACACAGCGTCGTCGGACTCGCCAGCGGCCCAGAGAAAGTGACTGCCAGGCTGCCCGACACCAGAATGTTACTATCCCAGCTGCTGGCGGTGCCCTGCGTGGTCCAGGTGCCGCTTAGCGGTACGGTATCGACGAACAGCTCGAACGGCTTGCCGCTATCGAAGGCATTGTTGCACTTGGCGTTCGGCGCCGACACCGAGCAGGCCGAATCGTCCGGACCGCCGCCGGCCAGCGCCGCCGGCCGCGGCCGGAAGTCGAGGAACGGCTCCGGCACGTTATCGGTAACGATCGTGTCGCCAACGTTGAAGGTGCCGTTGCCGTTGTTGTCGAGGAAGCTCTCCTCGCCGCGCGTGAACGCCAAGATCGACACGATGCCGGTAGGCTGAGTCGGCGGCGAGCCCTGACTGGTCAACGATTCGCTGATCAGCGTGACGGTGGCAATACCCGAGTTGTCGGTGGTTGTCGGGTTGACCACGCTGGCCGCATTACTGATGAAGCTGACAGCGGTTCCCGGCGGCACCGCGTTGCCGAAGCGATCGTTGACGTAAGCGCTGATCGTGTTGGTGATCCCCAGCGACACACGGCCGGCGATATTCGCCTTCTGGGCGGCCAGGCTGAAGCGGTTTTGTGACGGTGGCGCACCCAGAATCGACACCGTGCCCGGGGCCGAGAAGCTGCCCACGGTCGCGGTTACGAGAACCGTGCCCGCACGCGTACCGCTGGTCAGGGTTGTCCGCGCCTCACCATCGGCGTCAGTGACCGCGCTCGGCGGATCAATGCTTTCTGTGCCGAGCCCGGTCAGCGTGAAGGTCACCGGAATGCCGGAGATCGGGTTACCGCCGGCATCCGTTACCAGGAACGCCAGCACCGACTGCTCGGGCAGGCCGGAACCGCGAACACCGATGGCGGCGGGGGTGGCACTGACGAATTGGACCGACTTGGGCGATGGTGTTGCCGTAATGGTGGGGGTATTTGTCGGGGTCGCCGTCGGCGTGTCGGTCGGCGTGTTGGTCGGGGTGGCCGTGCGGGTTGGCGTACCCGTATTCGTCGGCGTATTTGTCGCCGGCAAGGTTCCGGTACGCGTCGCTGTCGGCGTTGGCCGCAGATCCGGCAGGGTAATCACGCGCTGAGTAGTGATGTAGCTGCTATCGGCGCGCTGCACCCGGGCCTGAATCGTTATGCTCGTGCCCGACAGGCTCTGCACGTACTTCACGCAGGACAAGGCGTCGCCGGGCTGTGGTACGACCGTGAAGCTGAGCGTGCACGGCGGCGCTTGATTGGTGTAGCCCGGGCTGGTGACGGAGACGCCGGCCACTGGGCCGACGATGCTGAACTCGACCGCGACACCGTCGCCAACCACTGCGCCGGTGGCGGTGGTTACCAGGGCACCGATCACCGTGCTGTAGGTGCCATCGCCGTTGGCGCTGGCCTGAGTGTCAATCAGATCCAACTCAATGAACGCAGCTTCCGGCGTCGCGGTTGCCGTAACTGTCGGAGTGCTGGTCGGGGTGAACGTGGGTGTTGCCGTCGGGGTCGCCGTCGGGGTGTCGGTCGGCGTCCGCGTCGGCGTACTAGTTGGCGTAGCCGTCGGCGTGGCCGTCGGCGTAGCGGTATTGGTCGGCGTCGCCGTCGGGCGCAGATCGGGCAGCGTGATCAATCGCGTGTCGAAAATGAAGGAGCCGCCGGCCGTTTGCACCTGAGCGCGGATGGTTACGGCGGTACCTTGCAGGCTCTGGCTGTACTTGACGCACGACAGCGCATCACCGGGCTGCGGCACGACCGTGAAGCTGAGCGTACACGGCGCCGGCTGGTTGGTGTAGCCGGGGCTGGTTACCGAGACCCCGGCAATCGGCGTCACCAGGCTGAACTGCACCGGAACATCGTCGCCGATAGCCACGCCGCTGGCATCGGTGACCAGAGCGCTGATGACACTGCTGAGCGTCCCGTCACCGTTGTTGCTCGCCTGATTGACGAACAAGGCCACGTGGATGAAGGCCGCCCCCGGCGTCGGCGTCGGGGTGATAGTCGGGGTGAACGTCGGCGTATTCGTCGGCGTCACCGTGAAGGTCGCCGTCGGCGTGTTGGTCCAGGTCGGCGTGTTCGTGAAGGTGAACGTCGGTGTCGGTGTAAACGTCGGCGTCGGGGTGAACGTCGGTGTCGGTGTATTGGTCGGTGTGGTGGTGAACGTCGGCGTCGGCACCGCCAGCAGCGTGCCGCTGCTGAAGGCATTGGCGTCGCCGTTGCCGCCCGGGGCCGTGCCGCTGATCGGCGAGGTCACGGTCACGCTCACGGTGATCGGCTGCCCTGCATCACCTTGACCCGGCTGCGAATCGACCACCGCGAAAGTGAATCGGTTCAAGCCGTTGATGGTCGCACCGAACGACTCGGCGTCCGCCAGGGTGAAGCTCGACGGACCTTGCAGGGTCACGCCGCCGCCTACGACAATATCCACCCTAGTGCCGCCAACCAACGGGTTGTTGTCACGGTCGGCGAGCGTCACAATGAAGCTCTGTGAGCCGCCGTCCGGAATGATGAAGCTGCTCGGCTCGAGCGTTAGCCGCGTCGGTGCCGAGAAGGTGACACGGAAGCTATCGAACACCAGGGCTTGATCGCTGAACTGGCCGACCGGCGCTTGATCCGCATCCCACAGGCCATCGTTGTCCAAGTCAACGAAGTTCTCGCCGGCGTCACGCACACCGTTGGCGTTCTCGTCGAAGAACGGCTCGGGCAGCGGGGTCACGGGCTCGCCAATGTCCGGGACACCGTTACCGTTGAGGTCCTCGAAAGCCTTCTCGCCACGGGTGTAGGCGAGCAAGGTGACGATGCCGTCAGGCGGCGACACCCCCTCGCTCAGCAAGGTCGCGCGGGCGCGTCCTTGCGCGTCGGTGGTGGTGATATCGACCAGGCTGGCGTAGTTACTCTGGAAGGTGACCGCCGTCCCGGCCGGCACTGCATTACCGTAGCGATCGTTGAGGAACGCCGTCACCACATCTTGCAGGCCGAAAGTCACCCGGCCGGCAATGTTCACGAATTGCGGCGCGAGGCTGAAGCGGTTTGCCGCCGGCAGTCCGCCGGAGATGTTGACGACCGTCGACTGCGCTTGGACGGTGGGGTTGCTCACGACCGAGGCGGTCACTCGCACCGCCGTAGCGCGCACGCCGCTGGTGAGTATGGTTTGCACCAGGCCGTCGGCGTCGGAGGTGGCTTCCTCTGGGGCAACGGTCTCGCCGCCCAGCGAAGTGACTGCGAATTGCACCGCCACGCCTGCAATCGGTTGCGCGAAGGCATCGGTGACGCGGAAGGTCAAGGTCGCCTGTTCGGGCAAGCCGGAGCCATGCACGCCGATGCTGGCCGGTACCACGCTCACAAAGGTGAGTGCGCGCGCCACCGGCGTGCTGGTCGCGGTGGCGGTGGCCGTGGCTGTGGCCGTAATCGTCGGAGTGCCGGTGACTGTGGGCGGCGGCTGGGTCCGTGTGGGCGTACGGGTCGCCTGCGCCGTGAAGGTCTCTGTCGGTGTTGGAGTCGGCTGCGCCAGGTTGGTACCCGTCACCGCGATGCCAACCGAGCCATTGCCGCCGGGAGCGACGGCGACCGGATCGGAAGTAACGGCGATTTCCACGGTGACCCGCTCGTCGGTGACGGTACCGAGCTGCGTGTCTTCGAGCACGAAGGAGAATTGGTTTAGGCCTTCGATCAGCTTGTTCTCAGGATCGAGGCTCTGCCCGTCAGGGATGGTGAAGCTGTCGCTGAGGTTTCGCAGCCGCACATTACCAGTGAGCTTGACTGCCACTTTCGAGCCGCCGACGATCGGGTTGCCGTCCTGGTCACGCACGATCAAGCGGAAGCGCAGGTTGCCCCCGTCTGGGATAGAGAAGGTGTCCTCGACGAATTCGTCCGGCGCCTCCTCGTGTAGCAGTTCGACGATGGTGTGGCCGGAGAAGGTCACCGGCACGACGGTCCAGATCAGCGCGTCGCCGTTCCAGACCGCGCCGTCTTGCACGTCGTCCCACTCGCCGTTGGCGTTGGTATCGACGAACATCTCGAAGGCGTTGTCTGCATCGTATTGGCCGTTGCCGTTGACGTCGATAAACGGCTCGGGGATATCGGTGAACGGTTCACCCTCGTCGTAGACGCCGTTGCCGTTGGTATCACTGAACGGCTCTTCACCGCGTGTAATCAGGAGCACGCGAATAATGCCGTCAGGCGGAATTGCGCCGCCTTCGCTCACCAGGGTCGCGGTGGCGCGGCCTTGGGCGTTGGTCGGTGTGATATCGATGACGCTGCCGCCGTTGGTCAAGAAGGCGACACTGGTGCCGCGCGGCACCACGTTGCCGAAGCGGTCATTCAAGAACGCCGTGATCGGGTTCTCGATCCCGAGCGTGACGCGGCCGGCGATATTGGCGAACTGCGGTGCCGCGCTGAGGCGGCTGAAGGCGGGCGGGGCGCCGGCGACGGTGACGGCGGTGGATTGGGCGGTGATCCCCGGACGGCCCACGACACTGGCAGTGACACGGACGGCGGTCGCGCGCTGTCCGCTGGTCAGCACGGTTTGGACCAGACCGGCAGCGTCACTCGTCGCCTGCGCCGGCGAAACGTTCTCGCCGCCCAGCGAAGTCAAGCTGAACTGGACCGCGATACCGGGAATCGGATGCGCCAGGGCGTCGGTCACCTGGAACGTCAAGGTCGCCTGTTCGGGCAGACCGGAGCCGCGCACACCGATGCTCGACGGCGCGGCGCTGACGAACGCCAGCGAGTGTGGCGGCGGCGTGTTGGTCGGCGTCGAGGTCGCGGTGTTGGTCGGCGTCGCTGTTGGGGTCGCCGTCGGGGTGTTCGTCGGCGTCGCCGTCGGGGTGTTGGTCGGCGTCGCCGTCGGAGTATTCGTTGGCGTCGGCGTCGGGGTAGCCGTCGGGGTCTCGGTCGGCGTCGCCGTCGGCGTCGGGGTGTTCGTCGGCGTTGCTGTCGGCACCGGCGTGGCGGCGGCCTCTAGCACGCCGACGGCCGAAGTGAACACGCTTCCGTTCCCGCCGGGGGCAAGGCCGCCGCTCCCTTCGGAGCGCACATCGATGTTGACCGCCACCACCTGCTCGGTCGTGCGCTTGCCGGGGTTGTTATCAACCACCCGGAATTGGAACTGGTTGAGGCCGGGGATGAGGGCATTGAATGTCTCGGCATCAGGCAAACGGATCGAACTGGGGACACCGACCAATTTGGCGTCGGAGCCTTCGACCGAGAAGTTCACGGTTGAACCGCCGACCAAGGGGTTGGCGTTGATGTCGCCGACAAACAGTTGGAACGTTTGGCTACCGCCGTCGCGGATCTGGAAAGTGGACGGGCTCAAGAAGACGATGGTGTGGGCGGAGAAAGTCACGTCGATAGTGGCAAAGATCATCGCATCGCTCTGCCACTCGCCCGCGCTCTGGGCGTCGTCCCAAAGTTCGTTATCGTTCAAATCGATGAACTGCTCGTAGCGGTGATCATCGTATTGCCCGTTGCTGTTCTTGTCTTCGTAGGTCTCGCCGCTGTCGTAGCGGCCGTTGCCATTAGTGTCGACGAGGACCTCGGGCGGATCGAACCGCCCATTGCCGTTGTAATCAATGAACGGCTCGGCGATGTCGGTGAACGGCTCGCCGAAATCGTAGACGCCGTTGCCGTTGGCGTCCACGAACGGCTCCTCGCCGCGCGTGACGCCCAGCACAGTGATGATGCCGGTGGGCGGCAGGCCCTCGCCCTTGCCTTCGGACATCAACGTACCTTCCGCGCGGCCGGCGGCGGTGGTCGGTTGGGCATCGACGACGCTGGCGCCGTTGGTGAAGAAACTGACCGCGGTGCCCGGGGGCACGGGGTTGCCGAAGCGGTCGTTGAGGAAGGCGCTGATGGTGTCCTCCAAGCCGAAAGTTACACGGCCGGCGACATTAAGGAACCGCGCGGCCAGGCTGAAGCGACTGTAGGTCGGCGGCGCGCCGACCACGCTGACGGCGTCGGACTGGGTCACGATGTCGATCGTTCCGTTGTTATCCTTGTCGACCGAGGCAGTGATGCGGATCGGGGCCGCGCGGCTACCGCTGTTGATCGCGACCTGGGCGATGCCGTTGGCGTCAGTGGTATCCTGCGCCGGAGTGATGGTCTCGCCGCCGATGCCGGTAATACGGAACCGCACCGTCACCCCGCTCAGCGGTGTGCCGAGGCTATCGATGACCCTGAACGACACCACCGCTTGTTCGGGGAAGCCGGAGCCACGCACGCCAATGCTTGCGGGGTTGCTGCCGACGAACTCGAGGCTTTGCGGCGTTCCCGCCGGCCCGCTGCTACCGCTTTGGTTGACGATTTCAACAGCGAGGTCTGGTCCGGCTGCAGCCGTCACCCCGCCGCCGAACACGGTAACGGTGGCGAACCCCGCGCTGGTGCCGGCGGGGATGGTAAGCGCCACGGTAGCTAGTCCAGAGGCATCGGTGTAAGCGAGCGCCCCATCATCGAACGTACCCACCTCCGCCAAGAAGCGCAGCAACGCGTTGCGCGCCGGCAGTCCACCGCGATCGAGGGCCTCGGCGGTGAGCTGAACGCTGGCGGATTCGGTCGCCGTTACCAGCACCTTTGCCGGCTGTGCGCGCAAGATGAGACTACTGATCGCACCCGGCAGTTGCAGGGTTTCGGTCACATCCACCCCCTGCGACTCCGCCCGTGCGCGGAACGTGGTCCCGGCCATGTTGGGGGGGAATTTCAGGCAGGTGATCGCATCGCCGGGCTCCGGGATAACCGGGAGCCCGGTCTGTACCGTGAACTGGCTGACGTCGCACGGCGGCGCATCGTTGGTCGCAGAGAAGCCCTGCATCCCCAGCCGCCGCGCCGGGTCGGTGGGATCGTTCGGGTCAACCAGGACCTCGAAGAATGCCGGGGTACCGTCCTCAACGATATTGCCTTGCGCGTCGGTAATGATCGCCGACACGGTTGTGAGCCGCGCGCCATCGTTGAGGTCGATCGAGACGTCATTGATCACCAGGCTCACCCGCCCGGGGTTCCCCGAGGTCACAGTCACCAGCGGCTTAGTTGCAAAGACACACTGGCGGCCGGCATTAGCCGGCACCTGACAGTCCTCGGTACCGACGCCAAGCTCAGTCGGCACCTCGGCCCGCACAGTCACCGAGCCGAGGCCCGAGCCTGAGCGCATCTGAATCAGCGCACTGCCGGCGGAATCGGTCAGCTGCGTCAGAGTGCCGTCGTTGTTGGGCAGCATCATCGCCCCGCTGGCGCTAGGTTCCACGACGGCGAAAGTTACCGGAGCATCCTTCAGGCGGTTGCCGTTGTTATCGAACACCGTCGCGGTTACGGACGCCAGTTCGCGGCCGCCCGCGCCGCGAGCGCGCACACGGCTAGGGCTGGCCCCGAGCGTGATGCTGGCCGGCTCACCGGGAGTCCCGCCGTTGCCGATGCCGCCACCGGTGCCACGGCCCGGTACCACGTATATGTCGATTGTGCCGCTGACTCCGCCGGCGCGGGCCGATATCTCGTAGGGCAGGATATTATCGCCCGAGCGTTTCACCGGCGTGCCCGCGGGAATGCGCAAGGCGCTACGCGCCACTCCGGCCTGCGTACCGACCACGCTTGTTTTCACGGTCAGCGGCAGCATCTCACCAACCGGCGTCAGAAACAGCACGTTGACGTCGTTGATCGGATTGTTGTCAGCATCAAACACCACGGCGCTGATTGTGGCCTGGCCGCCGCTTTCGGTGCCGATGGTATTGGTGTCGCTCTGCATGAGCAGCGTTGCCGCCGGCTTCTGGCTGGCACCCGCCACGATATCGAAATCGATTACGCCCTCGACGCCCCCAGCCGACGCGCTCACGGTGACTTTACCCGCCGAGGCGGTGCCGGGCTCGTAGGTGATCGTCGTCTGGGCGATGCCGGGTTGTCCGTCCACCGTTCGCGTAACTGCAGTCGGCGGTCGCAACACTCCCTGTTTGGGAGAAAAATCGAAGAGTATCTCGACGTTATTCACCGGCTGATTGTCGGCGTCAAAAGCGATCGCCGTCACCCCGATCGAGCCGCCGGCGGCGGCGCTGACCGAAAATGGCCGAGTCTCCAGCACGATGTTGCGCACCAGCGAGGCCGGCAAGGGCGTCGGGGTGTTCTGCCCCGGCAGCGGCGTCGGCGTCGGTTGTCCCGGCGCCTGCGTCGCCTGTAGGACCAACATGTTGATGTAAACGCGCACCTTCTCGCCCTGCACTTCGGTGGGCACTTCGGCCGCCAAACTCGCCAACCCGAGCGAGGTACTGCTAACCGCGCCGCTGGCCTGCCCGTTCTCGCCGGTGATGTTGTCGTCAAAGCTCACCGCCAGACCGGCGCTGCCGGTGACCGCGACCGGAACGTCCGCACGTGGCCGCCCACTACGGTCGCGTACGGTGACGGTAAAGTCGATCGAATCGCCGCCACTGAAGGTCACCGATTCGACCGCCAGTGTCAGCCGCCCGCTGGCATCGGTGACTTGATTGCGAGTATCCGGGGTGGGATTGCCACCACCACCACCGCCGCCGTTGTCGCTCCCGCCGCCGCCGCACGCGACCAAGGTGAGCGCTAGCAACGCCAACCCGAGGTTCCCAACCACCCGTCGGATCATCAGTCGTTCCTCCCGACTTCGCCAGGCTGCACGGGGGCGCACTCCTACTGCCCACCCGACGAGCAGCCGTCGAAATTCGCGAAGGTCACCCGCAGTCCCTCGCGCACCGTGAAGCGCTCCGCGCTCAAGTCTTCACCGGAAAAAGTCACCGAAACGTTGTAGACTCCTGCACTTACCAGCAGTTTGGTCTCGATATCGAACAACTTGAAGGTCACCTGTGACTCTTGGTGCGTGCACGTGCCCGGCGCCGTGCCCACGGCGCACTCCTCATCTATCGCGCAGCGCTTGCCGCCCGAGCCGCCGCACCGGCCACCCGTGATGGTCTGGCTGACGTGCTGAGTGATCGTCGCCACGCCCGAGTCGGGGATCGCAACCGTGATCGTATCAAGCTGGATGTCCGAGCCGCTGTTATTGATGAACGTGGCCACCGCTTCCGTTTCCGTGAACGGCTCGTAGCTGCCGTCGGAACACAACCCGGGGAAGATATCGACCGCCGCAGACGTCTGATTCACCGTGTCCGGCTGGCCGTTGTCGGGGTTATCAAACCCGAGGAACCGCAACACCGCCCGATCGCCGGCGTCGCCGCCACAGCCCATCATCGCCGCCACCAGCGCCACTACCGCTATCTTGTACAGCCACCTCATGACCCCTCCGTGTCTGTTGCCCCTCACCGCATCGCCGACTGCGCGATCTCGGCGGCCCCGAGTTGGTCGAACAGGGTGCGCCCGATTTCGCTGATGCAGACGAACTTGATCTTGCCACCCGATACTTTCTTGTCGGCCTCGATCGCCAGGGCCAAATGCCGGCCCAGCACCTGGCGCGGAATTTCCACCGGTAGCCCGGCGCGCTTGAGCAAGCGCACCACGCGGGCGGCCGTTGCTTCGCTACAATGGCCGCGCCCATGCGACAGGCGAGCGGCAAATGCCATACCTATAGCTACCGCCTCGCCATGCAAAAACCGCTTGTATTCCGTTAGGCTCTCGACCGCGTGGCCGAGGGTATGACCGAAATTGAGGATCGAGCGCAGACCCATCTCGCGCTCATCCTCGCCGACCACCATCGCCTTGAGCGTGCAGGCGACGCGAATAATCTCAGTGAGCAAGGCGGCATCCAACGCCAGCACGCGCGCCAGCTCCTGCTCCAGCAAGTCGAACAATTCCGGCGAAAGGATCACCCCGTACTTGATCACCTCGGCCAAGCCGGCGACGAACTCGCGCCGCGGCAGCGAGCGCAGCGTGCCGACGTCAATCAACACCAGCCGCGGCTGGTAGAAGGCGCCGATCAGGTTCTTCCCGCCCGGGTGATTGATTGCGGTCTTGCCGCCGACGCTGGCGTCAACCTGCGCCAGTAGCGTGGTCGGCACTTGCACTAGCGGCACGCCGCGCAAGAACGTCGCCGCCGCAAAGCCAGCGAGGTCGCCGATGACACCACCGCCGAGGGCAACGATGGCCGAGCGCCGCTCCATGCGAGCAGCGAGCAGCCGGTCATAGAGGAAGGTCAGCCAGGCGAAGTTCTTGTGCTCTTCGCCAGCAGGGATTTCGATGACCGTCGGCTTGAATCCGGCGGCGCTCAGGCCGTCCACCAGACGCGCACTATAGAGCTGACCGACGATCGGATTAGTGACCACGGCGATCTTGGCATCCAGCTGCAGCGCGCGCAGCCGATTGCCGAGGTCCGCGAGCAAATCGGCGCCGATCACGATCGGGTAAGAACGCTCGCGCAACTCGACGGTGACGGTCTCAGTCGGCACGTGCAACCTTGCCTCACTGACTGTCGTGCTCAGTTCGATCACACTCACTCCATCGCCAGCCGGCCGGCACCTGGGCGCGGCGCAAGCCGCGGTGCCACAGCGGCTCGCGGCGCCCGCTGTCTCTGCCACACCGTTGCAGCTCACTCTCGTCATTGGTCACACGCATCGCGCCCGCCGCGGTAGTCGTCGTCGGCGCCCTCACTGCAAAGCGCCCTCGGCGCGGTGTTCCCACAGCTCGGCGGCCGTGGGCAGGGAGGGGTGGACGCTGCCCAACACGCGCGGGGTCATGAACACCAGCAGGTCCTCGCGGCGATCCGAGCGGGTAGCATTGCTGAACAGCCAGCTGAGCCCCGGGATATCGGAAACAAATGGAATCGATCGTCCTTGATCATTGAGTTGATCGCGGTAGATGCCGCCCAGAACCACCGTTTGTCCGTCCTTGATCAGCACGTGTGAGTTAGCTTCACGGCTGATCTCGGTGGGAATTTGATCGACGGTCCGGGTGAAATCGGCCTGGCTCGACTTGGCGAACATGTCGAGCAGGATGTAGCCGTCCGAGGACACCTGCGGCGTCACCACCAAGGTGATACCGGTTTCGATCTTCTCGGTCGCCGTGCTGGCGCTGCCGGCCGCGCCGCCGGCGCCGGTGTTGATGACCGTGCCCGTGCTGGGCAGCTTGACGCGGATAATGGTGAGGCTCTTGATCGTCGCCGGAACGTTGTTGAGCGTAACGACTCGCGGTCGCGAGACGATCTTGGCCTTGCCCTTTTCCTGCAAAGCCGTAATGCGCGCATCGAGCGCGTGCGCCCCGTTGAGCGAGCCCAGCGCCAGATCGAGCGCGCCACCGGCACCGGGACCGAAGTTGCCGCCCGCCGGAAAGTCGGCGATAAACGGCACGCTGAGCTGCCCCAGGCCGAGTCCGGAGCCGCCGACGCCAATGGTGCCGGGGAAGTTCGCCCCCGTTGTCGTACCGGTCTGCGGCCCAACCGAGGCGCGGTACCCCCACTGCACACCGAGTGAGCGGGCGAAGTCCGAGGTCGCCTCGACGATGTTCGACTCGATCAAAATCTGCGGTGTTTGCACGTCGAGTTGGCGCACCAGTTCGCGGGCGTTGTCGATCCCGCGCTGCACGTCACGCACGATCAATGTATTGGTGAATTCGTCCACCAGCACGCTGCCACGCGAAGTCAGGATACCACCTTCCCCCCCGCGACCGCCGCCGCCCTGACGGGCGGTGCCGCTGACGATGTCGGCCAGCTTGACCGCCTTGGCGTAATTGATGCGGATGTACTCCACCCGCAGCGGTTCCACCGCCCGCGAGGCCTCTTGTGCGCGGCGCAGCTCTTCGCGTTCTGCCCGCAGCCGGCTGACGGTGGAAATCCGGATGACGTTGCCCTCCTGCACGCTCTCCAACGACAGCACCTGCAAAATGATGTCGAGCGCCTGATCCCAAGGGACGTCGAACAACCGCAGCGTCACCTTGCCCTTCACGTCCTCGGTGGCCACGATGTTCAGCTTGCTGACTTCGGCGAGCAAGCGCAGCACGTTGTGGACGTCGGCATCCTTGAAGTCGAGCGACACATGCGGCCCGCTGTAAGTGCGGCGTTCGCCCATACGTTCAAACGGATCGCTCGAACGAGGCGTCGGCTCCGCTTCTATCACGCGCGCTGCCGGGCGCGCCGCTGCCGCCGGCCGGCTACGCGGCGGGGCTTCTTCTGGCGCCGCCTGTGCCAGCTCGATCGGACGTTGGCTGAACACCACTTGTTCGCGCACCGGCTCGGCGTTGCCCTGGGGCTCGCCCAGAAAAGCGATCACGGTATCATTGAGGTCGTTGACGGTGTAAGCGGGAATCGACTTGCCGCGCAACTCGATGGTCAGGCGCAGGCTGGCATCGTGCTGGGCCAAACGGACTTGCGCGATCACCGCGTCGGAGACGGCAAAGCGCTTGGCGCTGGGCGCGCTCGCCCCGGCGCCGGCAACGTCAACCACGATGCGGCTCGGGTTCTCCAGGACAAAATGGCTCAACCCTGCCGGGGGACCGCTCAGCTTGACGAAGACGCCGCGCTGGCCGTTGTCTTCGATGACCTTGATCTCGCGCACCGTCACCGCCGCTGGCGCCGCCACCGGCGCAGTCCCCGGCGGAACTGCGACGGCCTCAGGGGCCGGCGGAATGGCTTCGCTAACCAGGGCCGTATCTTGTGCGGTGGTGGCTTCAGCCATCGGTTCGGTCTCGACGACGACCGGAGGCCGCGCACAGCCGGCGCTGATTACTAGCGCGCCGATCCCACCGGCACAAACCGCGTATTTCCAACACCCGCCTCGCATCATTCTCGCTCCCGCGCCTTCTGCTTGGTGCCCTTGTCGCCCGGCAATTCCATCACCACTTCAGCGGTCTGCTCTTGGCCGTAGAAATCGATCACCCGTTCCTCGACCACCACCCGGCTGGGCTCGATCGCCTTCACCACACCACTGCGCCGCCCGATGGGCGTGCCCACCGTCACGATGTACCCCATACCGATGCTGTCCTCGACCATGGCGCGGGGCGGGCTGACTTCCCAGAGCACCGCCACCACCAACAGCTGGCCCACATCGTAACGCTGAAGCGGTGTCAGCGGCTCGTTCGGGCTGGCTTCGCGTACATCGATGATGAATGGCCGGAACGGATCGCGCTTGCCGGTCGGGTCGTACGGTGGAGCGCCGACCACCGGACGCGGTGCGATCTCGGTCTCGGCCGGAGGCGTCGGCGCGACAGCCTGGGCCGCCGCCATCGGCACCACCGCCAGAATCAGCACAATCACCGCCGCTGCGCCTCTCATGACTTGGCCTTCTTCTCGCGCTCTTTGGCGATCCGTTCGCGCTCGGCCTCATCGAGGAAGCGGAACGTCGTGGCGGTACACGAAGTGTCGAGCACGACGTCGCGTTCGGCCTTCGTCGGGATCTTCATGCCGATGTTCGACATGTTGACGATTCGCGTCAGGCGGCTGACCTGGTCGAAGAAGGCCGCCATCTGGTGAAAGGTTCCGCGCACCACGATCTCGACCGGCACTTCGGCGTAGAAATCGATCGGCTGCTCTTCGCGCTGGCGGAACTGGATCACATCTAGCCCGGCCTCACGCCCGACCGAGGAGATACTGCTGAGCAGGTCGGGGATCTCCTTGGTGTCGGGCAGCTGTGCCACCGCCTGCTTCAGCGCGGCGTTCAGGTCGGCCACGGTCTTGCGCGCCAGCTCCAGATTGCCGGCGAGCGCGGCCTTCTTGTCGCGCTCACGGGTCAGGTCCTCGATCTTGGTCTCTTTCTCGGCGATCGCGTCGGCGTTGGGCCAGTACCAGAAGTAAAGGTAGAGGAAGAGCAACGCGCCGACGCCGCCGACCAGCAGGAGCACGCGCTGGCGCGGTGGCATCTCGAAGATGCGTGCGAGCAACTCGTTCATGGCTGCTTACCGGCGGCCCCGTTGGCGGCGGACTCGGTCTTCCCAGCCCGGCCGAAATAGTCGATGTTGGCGCGAATAATGAACCGCTTGAGACCGCCGGCGGCAGGATCGGCTCCCGCCCCGGTCGGCTGACTCTGGCTGGACTCCACCAGGTCAACATTGAAGAAATAGGGCGACTGGCCCAGTTGGCGCAAGAACAGCGCTATCGTCTGGTTGTCCAGCGCCATGCCGATCATCGACGCCGCGCCCTTGTTCTCGGTGAAATCAACCAGCCAGAGCTTTTCCGGGGCCGCGGCACTCAGCCCATCGAGCACGTGCACTGGGCCGACCCGCTTTTGGTTGAGGTCATCGATGACTCTCAGCTTGGCTAGCAGCTCTTGCTTCTTATGATCGAGGTCTTTGGCCTCGCGGGTCAGCTCGTTGAGTCGCGCGATTTCCTTCTCGATCCCTTGCATCTGCTCACTCAAGCGACTCAGCTTGCGACTTTGCAACACCCCCGGAATGACCATGACGAGGACGGCCACACTGAGCGTAAGCAGGGCGAGCGAGACCTGTTGGCGCTGCCCAACCGCGCGCTGGGTTTCCTTGAGCGGAAGAAGGTTAATCCGGATCATTTGTCATCCGGCCGGCGCACGGCCAGTCCCATTGCCACCGCGAATTCCGGCCCATGCTGGCGGAACCCCTCCGCCTCCAGCGTGGGGGTCAGTGTCACCCGCGCCAGCGGGTCAGCCACCACCACCGGCACCTCGATGCGCTGACTCAAGCGCTCCCCCAGATCAGGCATGCGGGCAGCACCGCCGCTGAGGTAGACCTCGTTGATGGTTTCATCGGTCGCAGCCGTCCAGAAGAAACTCAAGGCGTGATGGATTTCGTCGATCAAGGTGTCGGCAGCTGGCCCCATGGCCACTGCCACCTGTTCCGGATCGATCCCCTCGACGACTTCGCCAGCTTTGAGCCGCTCGGCCACTTCCGCCTCGACGCCCAAGTCGCGCACCAGCGCATCGGTGATATCCCGCCCCCCGACCGGTACATCGCCGGTGAAGGTCGATCGACCCGAGCGCAAGATGTTGATCGACGAGAACCGCGCCCCGACGTTCACCAGCGCAATGACGCGATCGGGCGGCGGCTCGTAGTTGAGCTCGAACATGTTTTCGAGCGCGAAATAGTCAACGTCGACCACCACCGGCGTCAGCCCGGCTGCGCGCACAGTCTCGGCGTAGCTGCTGACGATGTCCTTCTTGGCCGCGACCAGCAGCACGTCCATGCGCTTGCCGTCTTCAACGTAATCCGTGATCTGGTAATCCAGGTTGACGTTATCGAGGTCCTCCGGGATGAAGTTACCGGCCTCGAACAGAATCGTGTTCTCGAGTTCCTGCGCGCTTTGGCTCGGCAGAGTCACGCGCTTGATAATCACAGCCGGGCCGGGAACGGCGGTGATCGCCCTGGTGCCCCGCACGCCCTTGCTCTCGACCAAGGCCCTCAGCACCTCGGCAACTGCAGCCGGGTCATTGACCATGTTACTCTGAATCGCTGAACTCGGCATCGGCAGGGAACCTGCCGCGACCACCTGCACTTGCCCGGCGCCGGATCGCACTTCGACGATCTTGATCGTGTTCGATCCGATATCGACAGCGACGTACTGCTCCTCCCGCTTGAACGGATTAAGGTCCGACAGAGAGACCGTGAACAGACGCCCGATCCGTTTCTTCCAGTCCGCTCCCGTTGCCATGAACCCCTTCAAACCCCCAATCCCGCACAGCACCAGCTTTGCGACAACGAAGTTTTATCGCCGGCTGGAGTATTGATCGGGCGCATCTGCCTTGTCAACAATCAGTCTGCTCCTCAGATCGCAAAGCGAGTGGGTGCTCCGCTCGCGCCCGCCGGATCAATGCCAAAATCGCGCCACTCGGCCGCCGGCTACAAATCCACGTGCCGGTGGCCAGCTGTTCCCATCGCGACGACAAAGTTGGCGAAGATGTGTACGAATTCCGACACTTCGCCTCGCCCCTCCGGGAGCGAGAACAAGTCTGCAAATCTAGAATTTCAGCTCGGCTGCCCCTGGGCACGGAAGCCGAGGGCAACGACATACAGTTCTGCCGAGCCGGATCGAGTCGCTTCTGGCCGCGTCGCTTTCACCGAGGAGAAGCGCTGGCGCAGCCGCAGCAGCCATCCAGCGGTCTCCTCACCCTGAAACAACTTCACCAGCAAGCGCCCGTCCGGGCGCAGCACCGCTTCGGCAGCAGCCAGCGCAATCTCGACCAGCTCGGCGGCACGCGCCCTGTCCGCTTCCCGCACGCCACTGAGCTGCGGCGCCATGTCGGAGAGCACCACGTCGGCCGCGCCGCCGCAGCGCTCGCGGATCAGCGCCAGGGTTTCGACTTTGCGTAAATCCCCGGTCAGACACACCACCGGCGGCGCCAGCGGGTCAATCGGCTTGAGGTCGACGCCCACCACCCGACCCCGCGCACTGACTCGTTGCGCCGCCACCTGCAGCCACCCACCCGGCCATGCGCCGAGATCGACCACCCGATCACCGGGGCGCAGTAGCCGAAAACGCTGATCGAGTTCGATCAGCTTGTAGGCCGCGCGCGAGCGATAGCCGGCGGCCTTGGCGCGCGTGTAGAATGAGTCCTTGCGGCGATACACACCGCCGAGGCTAACCCGATCCGGTCGAGCGGTTCAAGCTCGCCGCCAGCGCACGAAATCGGCGCAAGCGCCTGCCGTCACCTTGAACTGGCACTCTCGGCTGGTACAGTGCGCCGCCACGATGAACCTGGATACGCTCAACGCCGCCCAACGCCAGGCGGTGCTGCATACCGAAGGGCCGCTGCTGGTATTGGCCGGCGCCGGCAGCGGTAAGACCCGAGTGCTCACGCACCGGTTCGCCTACCTGGTGCGCAGCGCCGGGGTCGCGCCCGAGCAGATTTGCGCCGTGACGTTCACCAACAAAGCCGCCGGGGAGATGCGCGAGCGCGTCCGCCAGCTGCTCAAGATCCAGTCGGTGCCGTGGCTGGCAACCTTCCACTCACTCTGTGCCCGCCTGCTCCGCCGTCACGCCGACCGGCTCAGCCTGCCGCGCGACTTCGCGATCTACGACGACACCGATCAACTCGCGGTCATGCGGCGAGCCGCCGGCGACTTGAACTTGAGCGAGCAGCTGTTCCCTCCCGCGCAGTTACTCCACGCCGTTGATCGCGCCAAGAACGACGCCTGGAGCCCCGACGACCTGCTGCAACGGGCGGCGGATTCCTTCAACCAACGCGTGGCGCAGGCGTATCAGCGCTACCAGCAGCTGCTCGCCGCCAACGCCGCGCTCGACTTCGGCGATCTGCTCCTGCGTACGCTCGAGTTGTTTCGCAACCACCCCGAGGTCCTGGAGCTCTACCGGCAGCGCTTGCGCTATCTCATGGTGGACGAGTTCCAGGACACCAACCGCGCGCAGTATCTCTTGGTGCGCCAGCTCGCCGCCGCCCACAACAACGCCTGCGTGGTCGGCGACGACGACCAATCAATTTACCGCTGGCGCGGGGCCGATATCCGCAACATCCTCGATTTCGAGCGCGATTTCCCGACCGCCCGCGTCATCCGCCTGGAGCAGAATTACCGCTCGACCCAAACCATCCTCGATGCCGCCGGCGCCGTAATCACCAACAACCGCGGCCGCAAAGGTAAGACGCTGTGGACGGAGAACGGCGCCGGCAGCCCGGTGACGCTGTTCTCGGCCGCCGATGAACGCGGCGAGGCGCGCTTCGTGTGCGACGAAATCGGGCAGTTGCGCCGCCGCGGCCACGCGCTTGGCGACGTGGCGGTGTTCTATCGCACCAACGCCCAGTCGCGCGCGCTCGAAGACGAGTTGGCGCGCGCCGGCCTCCCCTACGCCATGGTCGGCGGCATGCGGTTCTACGAGCGCAAGGAGGTCAAGGACCTGCTGGCGTACCTGCGCGTGCTGGCCAATCCGCGCGACGCCGTCAGCCTGCTACGCATCATCAACACGCCGTCGCGCGGCATCGGCGCCACGACGGTCGAGGCCCTGACCAACGCCGCCAAGGCGCAAGACCGCCCGCTCTTCGAAGTCATCCTCGATCCCACTACCGCCGCAGGACTCTCCACCGCCGCCGCCACCCGCGTCGCCGCCTTCGCCGCCACGATGCGCCAACTGCGTGAAATCGATCGCGGCGCGGTCACGCCGCTGTTGCGCCGGGTGATCGACGATACCGGCTACCTCGATCGCCTGCAGGCTGAAGCCACACCCGAGGCAGAATCGCGGGCCGACAACGTCCGCGAGTTGCTGACGGTGACCGAGCAATTCGATGCCCAGAGTACAGAGACCGGCCTGACCGCGTTTCTCGAACAGATGGCGCTGGTCACCGACCTCGACGGCTTCAACGCCGCTCCCGATCGCGTCACGCTGATGACCCTCCACAATTCAAAAGGGCTGGAGTTCCCGGTGGTGTTCATCATCGGCGCCGAGGAGGGATTGTTCCCGCACGAGCGCTCGCTCGAAAGCCCCGACGCGATCGAGGAAGAGCGCCGGCTCTGCTACGTCGGCATGACCCGCGCCCGGCGCTGCCTCTATCTGCTCCACGCCAGCGAGCGCCACTTGTTCGGGCGCACGCACCACAACTCCCCCTCACGCTTTCTCACCGAGATACCCGCACGCCTGCTCGAGCAGCGCAGCGAGCGCCGCAGCGAGTTCGCGGCGCCGGGCGACGAACCAACGATCGACTACTCCTACTCTCAGCTCACCGGCGCGGCCACGCGCACGAGCCGGCGGCCGTTACCGCCTCGGCCCAGCGCCGCCAACGGCCTGCGGCTGGGTATGCGCGTGCGTCATCAGGAGTTCGGGGTGGGGGTAATCCGCCGCATCGAAGGCAGCGGCGATCAGTGCAAGCTCACGGTCTTGTTCGAACGTGGCGGCAGCCGCAAACTGCTGCAGCGCTTTGCGCAGCTGGAAATGCTGTCGTAAAGCCCGGCCGGGGCCCAGCTGTCAGCGTGCGCCCACTGCGGCGTCATCGCCGTGGGCGCGATGGCCGAACACTTGTGCCAGACCCGGCTGCGACACCAGCCGGTGGATCGGCCGGAACAGCAGCCACTCGAAGGTGTAGCCGATCGGGTGCAGCAAGTACCCGGCGATGCGCAGCGGATGCGCCTGCGAGTCGTCGTAGTCGTCACTCTGAGGGAGCGGTTGGCCCTCCGCCCACGCGGCGGTGGCCGGTGAACTCAACGCCAGGGCTAGCAGCAACGTCACAGTTAGTCGCTTCATCGCGTAATCTCCCTTCGCCGCGGAGTGTAACAAGCGGCGGTCAGCCTGACAACTCAAGCCACCCAGCCGATGCAACTGAGCTGGCGGCCAGTGCGCCCACCCGATCCGCGGTGCGAGAAATACCGGTCACCGGCACAGCGCGTGCACGGACCCACGGTGTGGATGCCCTGCGCGGCCAGACCCGCGGCCTCCAAGAGCCGGCGGTTGGCCGCGCGCAGATCGAACTTTCCGCGCGCGCCCTCGCGCCGCCAACCATCCTCAGGCAAGGCGCCCCAGCGGGCAACGAACTGCTCGCCAATCTCGCGTTCGACCTCGTAACAACAGCCCCCGATCGCCGGGCCGAGCGCCGCCTCCAGCTCCGCCCGCTCGGCGCCGAACTCTTGTTGCATCAGCTCGACCGCCCGCGTCACGATACCGGCCAGCGTACCGCGCCAGCCGGCGTGCACCACCGCCGCCACCCGCCGCCGCCGCGCCACCAGCAGGATCGGCACGCAATCCGCCGTCAAGATGGTCAAGACGGCGCCCGGCATCGCCGTCACCATGCCATCGGCCGCACCCGCATCAGCAACCGGCTCGTCGACGCGCAGTACGCGCTGGCCGTGCTCTTGACGCATCCACACCAACCGGCTGCCGCCGGGCAGAACCGCCGCCACCCGCCGGCGGTTTTCTTCCACCGCCGCCGGGTCGTCCCCTACGCTCTCCGAAAGGTTGAGACCGGCGAACGCCCCGGCACTAGTGCCGCCCGGCCGCCCGTAGAAGCGGTGCACCAGACCGGTCAGCTCTAGCCATCCCGGCACTGACAGGTACGCCAATTCAGCCGTCACGCGACAACCCGAAGTACTCCCGCAACGCCGCCCGCGTGCTCGGAAACGCCAACTCATCCCAGGGTATCTCGTTAGCCGCAAAGGCCCGCACTTCAAGCGCCTCATCGCCCGCCCCCGGCTCGCCGGCAACGATATCGCCGACATAGACCACTACCACAACCGGCTGGCCGGCGTACGAATACACGTTCAGCAGACGGCGCAGGCGAACCTCGACGTTGACCTCCTCGCGCGCCTCGCGCACGGCCGCATCCTCCACCCGTTCACCCCGATCCATGAAGCCACCCGGAAATACCCACCGGCCGTAACTCGGCTTGATCGCGCGGCGCAACAAGACGACTTTGCCGTCAACACTGCAAATGACGCACGCCGCGACCTTCGGATCCAGGTAGTGCACATAGCCGCAAGCGCCGCACACCAGCCGTGCCGGCTCACTCGCCTTGAGCTGGCGCAAGCCCAACGTTCCGCCGCAAAGTAGACAATGCCGCGGCCCATCGCTCATCTTGCGCCTCAGCCCGGGTCGTTTGCCGGCTCGGGGAGGGGGCTGCCTTTGGGGTCAGTGCGGCGGCCGCCGTGGCGCCGGATGGTTGCGATCGTGTCGACATTGACCCAACGCACCCCGTAGACGCAGGGCTTGGCCTGGCCTTCTTCATCGATCTGCTCGGAGCTCGGGAAGCCGGCGCGAGAAAAACTAGTCACAATTCGTTTGGCCATCAGAATCTCCTGCCAACAGATACCGGAAGGCAATCGCCAGCACCAGTGCCCCCGCGGCCCGGCCCTCAGAGCCCCTGCGCCCGGTAGTGGGCGGCGTGCTCGACGTAGTTCTGCGCCGAATGCCGCAGCTTCTCGACCTCCTCCGCGCTCAGCTCTCGCACCGCTTTCGCCGGGCTGCCCAGCACCAACTGGCGCGCCGCCACCTTCGTCCCCGGCGTCACCAAGGCGCCGGCGCCCACCAGGCAATTCTCTCCGATCTCCACCCCGTCGAGGATGATCGCTCCGATCCCGATGAGACAGCAGCTACCGATGGTGCAGCCGTGCCGCACCACGTTGTGCCCGGCGGTGACCTCATCGCCGATCACGGTAGCAAAACGGCCGCCAGTAACATGCACGGTCGAGTTGTCCTGGATGTTGGTGCGCGCACCGATGCGGATCGGGTAGACGTCACCGCGCACCACCACGTTCGGCCACAAGCTCGACTGCGCACCGACGACCACGTCGCCGATGACCAAAGCACTGCGGTGTGCGTACACGCTGGCGTCCAGCTGCGGGTACTTGCCGTCAAACGGGTAGATCATATCCGTACACCAGCATGCCGCCGCGTTGCACTACGCCACCCACTTTGGGCCGAGCGACTCCCCCGGCTGGTTCATCGCTCTGCGCTTAGCAGATGGAGGCAGGCGGCGACAAATCGCGGGGTGGACACACCGCGCAACCACAAGATGTTGGGGCGGCAAGGTGACCCTTGCCACACCGGTAGCGTTTTGCTACGAGACCGCATGGTTCCTATTACGACCGAGATTATCGCTGCCCCAAGGTGCACGGCCGCGCCTGAGCCGACACCCAACGGCGTGTTGGCGCTCGCAGCTGCCCCCCATACCTGCCGCCGCCTCCTACTCCGCGCCAGTGCCGGGGCCCCGGCTTGGAGGTAACCATGTTCACCTACGACATGCCCGAAGGGCTGACCTTCGATGACGTCTTGCTGCTCCCCGGGGAGTCGACCTTCCTGCCGCGCGAAGCCGACATCTCGACCCGCTTCTCGCGCCGGGTGTCGTTGAAGATTCCGCTGGCGAGCGCAGCGATGGACACGGTGACCGAGTGGCGCACCGCCATCGCCATGGCGCAGGAAGGCGGGCTCGGGGTCATCCATCGCAATCTGGTGGTGGAGGAACAGGCCCGCCAGGTCGAGAAGGTGAAGAAATCGGAAAGCGGCATCGTTCTCGACCCGGTGACGGTGCACCCGGATCAGCAAATCGCCGACGCGCTCGCGGTCATGCACCGCCACCAAATCTCCGGCCTACCGGTGGTGAAGGACGGGCGCCTGGTCGGCATCCTCACTAATCGTGATCTGCGCTTCGAAAAGCGGCTCGAGCGCAAGGTCGCCGAGGTCATGACCAAGGACAACCTCATCACCGGCAAGCCCGGTATCGATCGCGAGGCCGCCAAAGAGCTGCTCCATCGCCACCGCATCGAGAAGCTGCTGATCGTCGACGATGAGGGGCGGCTGAAGGGCTTGCTGACGGTAAAGGACATTCAGAAGGCGGCGCAGTTTCCCAACGCCTGCAAGGACGAGCTGGGCCGGCTGCGGGTCGGGGCGGCGATCGGCACCGGACCCGACCGGCAAACCCGCGCCGAAGCCGCGGTGCGCGCCGGCGCCGATGTTCTGGTCATCGACACCGCTCATGGACACTCGGCCAACGTCATCGAGACGTTGCAGGAAATCAAAGCGCTCTTCCCCAAGGTGGACGTCGTGGCCGGCAACGTCGCCACGGTGGAAGGCGCGCGCGCGCTCGCCCGCGCCGGCGCGGATGCCATCAAGGTCGGCATGGGTCCGGCCTCGATTTGCACCACCCGCGTGATCTCCGGCGTCGGCGTGCCCCAGCTCACCGCCATCGCCGAGTGCCTGAAGGTCGCCCGCGACTACGACATCCCGGTGGTCGCCGACGGCGGCATCAAGTTCTCCGGCGACATCACCAAGGCGCTGGCCGCAGGGGCGCACTCGGTGATGATCGGCAGCCTGTTCGCCGGCACCGAGGAGAGCCCGGGCGAAACCATCCTCTACCAGGGCCGCACCTATAAGCTCTATCGCGGCATGGGCTCGCTCGAAGCCATGCGCGAGCGCGAGGGCAGCCGCAACCGCTACATGCAAGACGACGAGGCCGAACAACTCAAGCTGGTGCCCGAAGGCATCGAGGGCCGCGTGCCGCACAAAGGCCCGCTGTCCTTCATCGTCAATCAGCTCGTCGGCGGACTGCAGGCGGGCATGGGCTACTGCGGCTGCCGCACCATCGCCGACCTCCACGCCCATGCCCGCTTCATGAAGATCACCAACGCCTCGCTCCAGGAGAGCCACGTCCACGACGTGTTCATCACCAAAGAGGCGCCGAACTACCGGCGGGAGTGAGCAGGCTTACGATTGTTGGCTTTCGATTGCAGCCGGCGCGCCGTTGCAGCGTGGCGCTGGAAGGCGGGTTGCAGCGTGGCGCTGGAAGGCGGTATGAGGATTCGAAGGGTCGGGGTGGGGCGGTGAAATTGAAGAACATAAATCCGCAATCGAGGAGCCGATGATCCTCATCCTCGACTTCGGCTCCCAGTACACGCAGCTGATCGCCCGCCGGGTGCGCGAGGCCAAGGTCTACTGCGAGATCCACCCGTATTCGCTTTCGCCCGAGCGCATCGCGGCGATGCAGCCGGAAGGCATCATTCTCTCCGGCGGCCCGGCGAGCGTGTACGCCGAGGGCGCGCCGATTTCCGCTCCCCAGCTGCTCGACTTGGGAGTGCCGGTGCTCGGTATCTGCTACGGCATGGGCGTCATGGTGCAACAGCGCGGCGGCGAGGTCGCCAAAGCCCAGCGGCGCGAGTATGGCCCGGCCGAGCTGTGCATCGACGACCGCGCCGATCTGTTCGCCGGGTTGGCGGCCGATACACCGGTGTGGATGAGTCACGGCGACCGCATGGAGCGCCTGCCGCAGGGCTGGCACCGCCTGGCGCACACCGCCAATGCGCCCATCGCCGCCGGCCGTGATGCCAGTGGCCGCCTCTTCGGCCTGCAATTCCATCCCGAAGTGGTGCACACCCGCGACGGCCGCCGAATCCTCGCCAACTTCCTCTTCAACATCTGCCACGCTCGCGACGACTGGACGATGGAGAACTTCGTAGCCCGCGAGAGCACGCAGCTACGCGCGCGCGTCGGCAATGCCGGCGTGGTCTGCGCCCTCAGCGGCGGCGTCGACTCCACCGTGGTCGCCGCCCTGCTCCACCACGCCTTCGGCGACCAACTCACGTGCATCTTCGTCGACAACGGCGTGCTGCGGCGCGACGAGGCGACGCGGGTCATGCGCCTGCTGCGCGACCGCTTCCATTTCCGGGTCGAAGCGGTCGATGCGACGGCGCTGTTTCTCAAACGCCTCGCCGGGGTCGAAGACCCGGAAAAGAAACGCCGCATCATCGGCGCCACCTTCATCGAGGTGTTCGAGCAACGGGCGCGCGAACTGAAGAACGTGCGCTTCCTCGCCCAAGGCACGCTCTACCCCGATGTGATTGAATCGGTGTCATTCAAAGGCCCCTCCGCCACCATCAAGAGCCACCACAACGTCGGCGGCTTACCGGAACGTATGCAGCTGGAGCTGATCGAGCCGTTGCGCGAGCTGTTCAAGGACGAGGTGCGCGAGCTCGGCCAGGTCCTCGGCATTCCGCCCGAGATCGTCGGCCGCCACCCCTTTCCCGGCCCGGGCCTGGCCATCCGCATCATCGGTGCGGTGACCGCCGAGCGGGTGGCGGTGTTGCAACAAGCCGACGCCATCGTCGACGAAGAGATTCGCGCCGCCGGCTGGTACGACAAGCTCTGGCAGGCGTTCGCGGTACTGCTGCCGGTGAAGACCGTCGGCGTCATGGGCGACGAACGCACTTACGAAAACGTGCTGGCGCTGCGCGCCGTCAACAGCCTCGATGGCATGACTGCCGACTGGGCGCGGCTGCCCGCCGAGTTGCTGGCGCGCCTTTCGAGCCGCATCATCAACGAAGTCCGCGGCGTCAATCGCGTAGTCTACGACATCTCATCCAAGCCGCCGGCAACGATCGAGTGGGAGTGAAACCGTGCACCTGGGGGAGGAGTGGTGGGGGAGGACATGAGCTTCGTTCATCTTCACTTACACACGCAGTATTCGCTGCTCGACGGCGCCAACAAGATCGAAGCCTTGATCGCGAGCATCAAGGCCGCGGGCATGCCGGCGGTGGCGATGACCGACCACGGCAACATGTTCGGCGCGGTCGAGTTCTATAAGACCGCGGTCGAGCACGGCGTCCAACCGATTCTCGGCTGCGAGGTCTACGTCGCCCCCGGCAGCCGGCACGACAAGCGGCCCGTGCGCGGCGACGACTACGAGAGCGGCGGCAATTTCCACCTGATCCTGTTGGCCATGAACCAGGACGGCTATCGCAATCTCTGCCGCCTGGTCACACTTGGTTATACGGAGGGTTTTTATTACAAGCCGCGCGTCGACAAGGAGCTTTTGCGCGAACTCAACGGCGGGTTGATCGCACTCTCCGGCTGCCTCGCCAGCGAAGTCAATCAAGCCATCGCCGCCGGCTCTTCGGCGCGCGCGCGCCAGGTGCTCGACGACTATCGCGCGATCTTCGGCGACCGCTACTACGTCGAGGTCCAAGACAACCACCTGCCCCAGCAGGAGCGCGCCAACGCCGAACTGGTCCGGCTCGCTTGCGAGCTCGGCTTGCCGCTGGTCGCCACCAACGACTGCCACTACTTGCAGCCCGAGGATGCCGCGGCGCACGAGGTGCTGCTCTGCATCCAGACCGGCAAGACCCTCGCCGACCCCAGCCGCTGGCGCTTCGAGACCGATCAGTTGTTCGTCAAGACCCCGGCGCAAATGCTGGCGGCGTTTCCGCAGCAGCCGGAAGCAATTCGCAACACCGTCGACATCGCCGCCCGCTGCCAGGTCGAGATGACCTTCGGCAAGTACGTGTTCCCGGTCTTCAAGACCCCGGCGGACGAGAGTCTCGAAGATCATCTCGAACGCCGGGCGCGAGCAGGCTTGGAGGAACGCTTGCAGCCGCTGCGCGCTGGTGCGCAGTGGTCGGCCGAGCGCGAGCGCACCTACCAAGAACGGCTGGCAACAGAACTAGCTGTGATCAAGAAGATGGGCTTCGCCGGCTACTTCTTGATCGTCGCCGACTTCACTAACTACGCCAAGAGCCGCGCCATCCCGGTGGGGCCGGGCCGCGGCTCGGCCGCGGGCAGCTTGGTGGCCTACGCCCTGCGCATTACCGACATCGACCCCCTGCCCTATCACTTGCTGTTCGAGCGCTTCCTCAACCCCGAGCGCAAGTCGATGCCCGACATCGACATGGACTTCTGTTTCGAGCGCCGCGACGAGGTCATCCGCTACGTCCGCGACAAGTACGGCGACGACCGGGTGGCGCAGATTATCACCTTCGGCACGCTCAAGGGTAAGGCCGCGATCAAAGACGTCGGCCGCGTGCTCGGCTTCAACTACGGTGAGACCGACAAGATCGCCAAGCTCTACCCGGCGGCCAAGCAGGGCAAGGATTTCCCGCTGGCGGCGGCACTCGAGATGGAGCCCCGGCTCAAGCACCTGCGCGAAGGCGGCGAGCGCGAGGGCAAGCTGTTCGACTATGCGCTCAAGCTCGAAGGCCTGCTGCGCCATTCCTCGAAACATGCCGCCGGCATCGTCATCGCCAATCGCCCGCTGGTCGAGTCGCTGCCGCTTTACAAAGACAAAGACGGCAACGTCATGACTCAATTCGGCTGGGAAGAGGTCGAGGCCATCGGCTTGATCAAGTTCGACTTCCTCGGCCTCAAGACGCTGACCCTGATCGCCAAAGTCGTCGAACGCATCCGCCAAGGGCGGGGCGAGCTGCTCGATCCCGCCGCGCTGCCGCTCACCGACAAGGCCACCTACCGCCTGATCGCCAAGGGCGACACCGTCGGCGTCTTCCAGATGGAATCGGGGGGCATGCGCAACGTGCTGACACAGCTGCGCCCGTCGAACTTCGAAGAGGTGATCGCGGTGCTCGCGCTCTACCGCCCCGGCCCGCTCGACAGCGGCATGGTCGATCAGTTCATCAAGCGCAAGCACGGCAAGGAAGAGGTGCAGTACCTCCACCCCAAGCTGCAGCCGGTCCTGCAGGACACTTACGGTGTCATTGTCTATCAGGAGCAGGTGATGCAGATCGCCCAGGTGCTGGCGGGTTATTCGCTGGGCGACGCCGACAACCTGCGCCGCGCGATGGGCAAGAAGGACCCCGAGAAGATGGCCAAGGAGCGTTTGCGCTTCGTCGCCGGCGCCGTGCGCCAGGGCGTGGCCGAGGCCAAGGCGGGCGAGATCTTCGATCAGATGGAGACCTTCGCCGCCTACGGCTTCAACAAATCGCACTCGGCCGCTTACGCGCTCATCTCCTACCAGACCGCCTACCTCAAGGCGCACTACCCGGAGGAGTTCATGGCCGGGTTGATGACGCTGGAGAAGGACGACAGCGACAAGGCGTACAAGAACATCGCCGAGTGCCGCGAGCACAAGATCGCGATCTTGCCGCCGGACGCAAATGAGAGCCAGGCCGACTTCACCGTGGTGATGCACGGCGGCGAACGCGCGATCCGTTTCGGGCTGGCGGCCGTGCGCGGGGTAGGCGCCAAGGCGGTCGAAGCCATCGTCGCCGCGCGTCAAGTCGGCCGCTTCAGCGATCTCGGCGACTTCTGCAAGCGGGTGCAAAGCCAGCAGGTCAACAAGCGCGTGATCGAAAGCCTGCTCAAGTGCGGCGCCTTTGACTTTGCCGGCGTGCCCCGCCGGCGCATGGTCGAGGGGCTCGACCTGGTGCTGAAGTGGGCCGGTCAAGGCAACCGCCCCGAGCACGCCAACCAGATCGGTCTGTTCGCCGCTACCGCGTTGGCGGCGACGGTCGATGCCCCACCCCGGCTCCCCGACGTCGCGGAATGGCCGCAAAAGGAACTCTTGCGCGCCGAGCGCGAGGCTACCGGCTTCTTCATCACCGGCCACCCGCTCGACAAGTACGAGCGCGACCTACGCCGCTTCACCGATGCCAGCACCGAGGCGTTGCGCGGGCGCACCAGCGCCGAGAAGGTGCGCGTCGGCGGCGTCGTCCACTCGTTGAAGCTAAAGAACAACAAGAAGGGCGATCGCTACGCCACCTTCAACCTTGAAGACAAGACCGGCGTGGTCGAGGTCATCGTGTGGCCCGAGGCCTACCGCAAGCACGAGGCCAGCATCCACGGCGAGGACCCGGTCGTGGTTTGCGGATCACTCGATGTGAGCGAGGAGCGCTGTCAGATCATCGCCGACGAGGTCCTGCCGCTGACGGCGGCACGCGAGCAAGGGATCAAGCAAGTACACTTCGCGCTGCTGGCCGACCGCATCGACGAAACCCTCCTGCACCGCCTGCGCGACACCCTCAACCAGCACCGCGGCCCGTGTCCGGCCTATCTACACCTGCTGTTACCCGACCGGACGGAGACGGTGATCGCGCTGCCGTCGGGCTTGCGCGTCGCCCCCAGCGACCGCCTCATCGAGGCCGTCGAAGGCGTGCTGGGCAGCGGCGTGACGTCGTTCGTGTAGGCCCGGCGCGCCGCTGCGTCGGGTGGCGTTATTGTGATGATCGGAACAAAGGCCCAGTGAGTACCGACTACCACGCGAAGTATTACGCGCAGGCGCTGACCCGGCGCAGTGCTTCGGATAGTCTTGACAAGCTCGGCCCGTCACTCTTGAACGCGACCGTCGATCTGAATCCGCACCAGATTGAGGCCGCCCTGTTCGCTTTTCGGTCCCCCCTCTCGCGCGGCGCTATCCTGGCCGACGAGGTCGAGGTGAAGGCCCGCGACGAACTCGGGGCCGAGGACGTGAAGGAGAAGGCCAAGGCCGCGATCCGCTGGTGCGAGATCGCCACCGAGAAGCAGGGTGGGAAGCCCTGGTCGTACGTCGTGATCCCGGACGACGCGGCTTCCCCTACAAGTACGCTGGTGTTCATGTTCGCGCAGGCGGTGCGGAGCCTGTCTTCAGCGTCCCGCAGTAGTGCTTGATTGTGCGAGGGTTGTTCGCGTGCTGCCTGGCTCGGATCGTTTGGATGATCGTTGGCACCCGGTGAGTCGAGCGCCCGGGTGTGCTAGAGGTATCGGGTGCTGACCACCGAGCAGTCCCCCGAGACCGCCGTACTCATCGGCACCGAGCGCCATGACCGCGCGGCGTTGACCGGTGAGGAGTCGCTCGCCGAATTGGAACGGCTGAGCGAGACCGCCGCCCTGAAGGTCGGGGCCAAGATGCTGCAAGCGATTCAGCGCATTAACCCGGCCACCTTCATCGGCTCGGGCAAGGTCGAAGAAGTGCGCCAGCTGATCCAGACGATCGGGGCCAACGTCGCCATCTTCGACGACGAACTCTCGCCCGCGCAGCAGCGCAATCTCGAGAAGGCGCTGGGCATCAAGGTCATCGACCGCACCCAGCTGATTCTGGCCATTTTCGCCCAACGCGCCCGCAGCCTGGCCGGCAAGCTGCAAGTCGAGCGCGCCCAGCTCGAGTACCTGCTGCCGCGGCTGACGCGGCAGTGGGCGCACTTATCGCGTCTGGGCGGCGGCGTCGGTACGCGCGGACCCGGCGAAAGCCAGCTCGAAGTCGACCGCCGCCGCGTGCGCGAACGACTCGGCACCCTGCGCAAGCGCATCGCGGAAGTGTCGCGCACGCGCGGCTTGCACCGCGACAGCCGCAAACAGGTGCCCTATCCGATCGTGGCGCTGGTGGGCTATACCAACTCCGGCAAATCGACCCTGCTCAATCACCTCACCAACGCCGGCGTGCTGGTCGAGGACAAGCTGTTCGCCACGCTCGACCCCACCGTACGCCGCCTGAAGCTGCCCGACGGCGGTACGGCCCTGCTGGTGGATACGGTCGGTTTCATCCACAAGCTGCCGCACGGATTTGTCGAAGCCTTCAAGAGCACGCTCGAAGAAGTGCGCACGGCGGACATTTTGTTACACGTGGTCGACGCCGCCAGCCCGCACGCCCCCGACCACATTTGCGTGGTCGAGCGGGTGCTGGGCGAGTTGGGCGTGACCGAGACGCCGGCGCTGCTGGTGTTGAACAAGATCGATCTGGTGGCCGCCGGTGCTGCGGTGCCACGCTACGGCAGCAGCTGGCCGATCTCGGCCCGCAGCGGGCGCGGGGTCCCGGCCCTACTCGACGAGATCGCCCGCCTGTTGGCGCAATCACAAGAGCGCGTCCACCTCTCCATCCCCGCCAGCCGTGGTGATCTGCTGGCGCGCCTGCACCAGCGCGGGCGGGTGTTGCACACCGAATACCTTGACGGCCGCGTCGAAGTCACCGCGTTGGTACCGCCGAAGCTGGCGGGCCAGCTGCGCAAGGCGCTGGCGGCCGAGCCAGTTGAACCATGAACCGGTGCTATTCCCGGATCCAGCGCAGGCGGTTGGGTTCTACGAGACGTTTCGCGCCGGCTCGCCAAAACCGCGGCTCGACTTCTTGAGCCAGCCGAGCACACGCGGGTCGGCTTCGGCCGAGTGGCGCACCTGACTGCGATCGAAGTTGTCGCCGTTGCCGGCAAAGCTCAGGTTCACGCGTGGCTCGATGCGGTCGGCGCATGTGCCTAAGGCGTACGGTGATCTCGGGCAGCTTAAGGCCGAGCGCGGCCATGACTTCGATCAAATCGCGGGACGGGTTCTTCGAATCCGCGGCGGTCCAGACTTCCGTGCCGGGTGACGGGGCGCGGCGATGGTGGACCAGCGCAAACGGCTTTCCGGAATCGATCCGGAGCACGGCCGCATCGAGGGAATCAAGGCCGTCGTGGGCTTCGGCAAAACGCAGCTTACAGCACCGCGCCAAATCGGGCGGCTCGAGTTGGAGCACCGCCACGGCCCGGTCGAGCCCACGTGGCCACTGTGCCAGCTCGATCTGGTGAAACTGCCGATGGGGTTGATCACGTGCCGTCATGTCTGCGTCTTGCCGAAGATCCGACTCTCCGCCGTCGCCCTCACGACTTTCCATCAGTCTCGCGCAGGGCTGCCTTGATCTTCGCCACCAAGTCTCGGTCGATCCACCGCTCCGTGTCCGGCAACTCGCGCCAGGCTCTCAGGTCGTCGTGGCGCTTCTTGTCGTTGTTGCGGTCCGGGCTGTATTCCCAGCCGTCGAGCCATTTCTCCGCGCACCAGCGGACGTGTTCCATCTTGGCGAGTAGCTCGATCTGCGAGGTCGACAGTTCCGGCCCTGAGAGCAGGGCTTCCTCTGACAGCTCGAGCGTACGCAGCTTGATGCGGATGTGGTCGGCGGCCTGGCGGTTCGAATCCTTGAGATAGTCAGGAAGCTCGGCCCATGCCTTGTGCCCCGGTTTGCTTCCGAAATCCGCTTTCTTCTTTTCTCCCTCCAAATAGAACTGATGCAGGCGGCTGGCGAGCTTGTCTTCCGCTTCGTGGAGCAGCACGTCCCACGCGTAGATGTCCTCGATCATGCCAAATGGATGAAGGTGCCGGACCGTCGCCTGATCCGACGGCGGGAACAGCGCCGCGTATCCGCATCGCGTCGATTGGAACACCAGCGTTTGCACGGCCGCGTCGACGTGACCGGCCAGTTCGATGCTGAGATGAAGATTCACGCGGTCATTCTCGGCACGCTTGTCGGGTTCACTGTGCGGTTCGAGGCACACGGCATAGGTGACACGCGTGTTGGGCGTGTTGCCCAGAGCTGCCATGATGTCGGCGAAGCTCGTGCCACTCGGATCGTGCGTCTGGAATTCCGCCACACAAACCTCGTCGAGATGCTTCTGTCGGCTCTTGAACTCCGTCCAATTGGACGGATCGTGGTCGACGATCGTGATGCGCGGCAAGATGTTCTCACCGACCTCGTTGGCGAAGTGGCAAAGGCGCGCGGCTTGGAGCATGAGCGCACGGCCCATGAGACCGAAGCCGATCACGACCAGGTGTACGATTGTGTCATCGTGCTCACGAACCGGCTCGGTGTCGAGGCCGTCTCGCACATCCAACGCATGGTGGTTGAGCGCCAGACGCGCCGCGGTGGCGTGGTAGTCGAGATCGCTGAGATTCACCCGATAGCGCGGCGCCGAATCATCGCGCGGAGCGAGGTGGGTCCCAGTCGGGATGAGTTTGCTGCCTAACAGCACATCACGCGTCTTCGGGTTCCGAATCAGGAGCCGCACGAGCAGGGGATCGAGGCTCGCCGGCCGCCGGGCAAGCAACTGCCCGGCCAGCGCGGCGATGGCAGTGTTGGTATGATCGTCGGCGCAAGCAGCCACGAGGCATTCCGCGCCGGCCACACGAGCGCGCCGCAGCGTCGACTCCTCGCACGCGTTGCCTTCCAGCACCAAGACGCCGCCCCTCCGTGCTTGCTCAAGCACCGAGGCATTGCCGCTCTTCTCGATGGCGACCACGAAGCGGCCGCGACGCCGTCCGTCCAACGCCAGGCGCGGGCCGAGGTCGCCAAGGCCACAAATCACCACGTGGTCGTCCCACCAGCGCAATCGCCGGCCGAGGTCGCCAAGACCGCAAAGCACCACGTAGGCCCGCCACCAGCGCAGACGCAGCCGCACGAGGAGCCACTCCTGGCGAAAGAAGCCGAGGAAGGCCAAGAAGCCCGCGAGAAACACGACGACCACACTGAGCGCGCGCGCAGCATGCAACTCGGGCGGCACAGCGTGATCGAGATGGGGCGCGTGAAGGATCAGCAACTGCAGCGCGTGATAGGTCGCCGAGGCGAAATCCGCGTGGCCATCGTTCTGGGCCTGCTCGTAGCGCGCGTGTCCGAGAAACCCGAGCCCCAGCACTCCGAGCGTGCCGAGCGTGATGACCCAAAACATCCAGCCGTGCCGCCAGTCGTTGTTGCCGGACGATCCGTGCTCCATAGCTCCTCCGATCAGTGCAATCGGTGTCCATCCGTGTTCATCGGTGGTTTCATTCCCCGGGCCGACATCAGAAACTCTCGAACGTCACCCTACCCTGCTGATGACCCAGCGACGTGGGTTCCGTCGTGCCGGGTTTACGATTGCCCGCGTGCACCCACGCGATCGGCAGGCCACGGCGGCGAGCATCGGTGACCACGCGGCCGGTACCGTTGTCGAGTTGTCCGTCCCACACCGCAATCAGCACGTCGCACTGATCGAGCACATAGCGGCCCACCGCGTCGTACGCGACGCGCCGCGACGGCGACGGCGGTAGTTCGATCACTCGCTCGGCTCGCTTCAGCAGCTCGTTGAACTCGCGCTTTGAAATCGCGTCCTCGAAGTCGTTGAGGTAGTCCGCCTTCGGGAGCGGTAGCGGCACGATGAGCTGCGCGTGGCGTCGCGCCAGCACGCGCTCCGCCACTAGCCGGTCCGCTCCTTCCGCCAACGGCGAGACGATGATCAGCGGTCGTTCAGCGAACGCGCGTTCGATCCGTTGCAACGCGGCGTCGATGCCGGCGTTGATCTTGTCCATCTCCGCCAGGATGCGATGGCCGGTGACGCCGATGCGGCAAGGCGGTGGTTTCATCATCTCGATGCGCTCGACGTCGGCGTGCGATAGCTTTCGGCCAACTCCCTCCGTAACACCCTGCTTCACTCAGATCCCTTCCGGCGGCTCGGGCTTCTTGGTGATCAGCCGCTTCCAGAACGGCAGCGCCTACCAGGCCGCGAACCGGCAATGCTCACCAGGCGCTCGGCGTCAAGACCTCGAGTGAGAACTGACGGTGGCGGCGCCGTATCAGGTTGAAGTCATCGCGATTGAAAGTGAACACCGTCGCCCCGAGGCGTCGGGCGCACAGCGCGATGAGGATGTCGTTGAGAAGTTGCTGTGTCTTTGCCTTCACATGCGGTTGCTTGCGGGTCATTCGCGCGATGAGCTTGCCGGCGTCGCTCCAATCCTCAAAGCTCGGCACAATCACGCGCCCGACCCTTCGCAGGGTCCCAATGTACCGGTCCACCAGACCCAGCGCGACCTTGTCCAACGCGCCGGCGTACAGTTCCTCGGCAACGACCCCGGAAAGGTAGGTGTTGAAGAGCAGCGGAAAGAAGCGACGCTCAAACGCCTGACGCCCCGCGTCGGAACGCATGGCCTCCAGATACACGTTGGTATCGAGAAGCCACTTCACTCCGGCGCCCGCTCCAGATCGGCAAATCGCCCGCGCCCCTGTCGGATCAAGCGTCGCAGAGCGGTTGCTGTTTGGCGGTTGGCAATGGCTTCCTCGAGCGCGCAGCGAACCGTTTCCACATCGCTGGAGCTCTTCATCGCTCGGCGTGCTCGCTTGAGCAGCGTGTCCTCGATTTTCAACGCAGCATGCTTGTTCCGCGGCATCGTCACACCTCTCGTACCGTCGCGATCGACGGGCGTGAGCAGTCTACTGCCTTTGAAACTCCAGCTCAATCGGCTCCGACGGTCCCCCCCCTGACACCCGACACCGGTCCTCTCTCAGTGCCCCAGCGGCGGCTCGGGCACATGCTAATCCCCGGCCCCGGGTGCGGGCTGTGGGCGGCCAGTTGTGGTATGAAAGTCATCAGCAGGAGGAGCCGCATGACAGACCAGGCGCTGCTGGGACGCATTACGTTCAACGCAGACATTTTCGGCGGGAAGCCGATCATTCGCGGGATGCGCATCTCGGTTGAACTGATTCTGAGTCTGCTGGCTCAGGGAGAGACGCCTGAAGCGCTCCTGGCCGACTACCCAGACCTCGAGTCGGCGGACATCCGTGCCTGCCTCGCGTATGCGCACGCCGTCATCGCACACGACTCCCTTGATGCGGTAGAGACGGCAAACAAGTGAAGTTCCTCGTCGATCGCTGTGCCGGCCGCCGTCTGTCCGACTGGCTGCGTGCCGAAGGGTACGACGTTGTCGAGACCCGCGAGCGCGGCGGCGACCCTGGCGATGCCGCCATCCTGAACTGGGCCGCTGACGACGGCCGCGTACTCGTCACGATCGATACGGACTTCGGACGAATCGTCTTCGCCCAAGGCGCGCGCCACTGTGGTGTTGTGCGCTTACCCGACGTCCCTGCCGGCGTGCGCATCGCATTGATGGCGCAGGTGTTGAAGCGGCACTGGGGAGATTTGGAAGCCGAGGCGATCGTGACCGTGCGCGGCGGGAGAATCCGAATCTCCCGGTCTTCGTGACGCCTCTGAAAGATTCTCAGATTGAACCTAACGGCCAACACGCTAACAGCGTAACAACCTGCCCCTCTCAGATTCCGCTCGGCGGCACCGGCCGCTTCGTGGTCCAGCGCCTCCACAGCGGCAGCTTGCGCCACTCGGCGAGCTTGCGTTGGTACTCGATGGCGCGGCGTCGATGCCCGCGGTGATCTCGTCCATCTCCGTCACGATGCGATGGCCGGTGACGCCGATGCGGCACGGTGGTGGCGGTGTGGGCTTATCGTTGGCCATCACGGAGCGCGGTGGGTCACGGCGTCTTGCCGCTCGCGAGCTTCCCGAGCACTCGGACGGTTGCGGAGCCTGCCGCACAAGTCCACGCGCGCGTTTACGTGCCTTGCTACAAAGAATCCACAGCCGCAACCATCACTGAACGGTGGCAAGGTAGGCATCGGCTGTGCTCTTCACGTCCTTGTCGCTGGTCGTGTCCCGGACGCGGCGGACAGCTTCAATTACGGGGGCTGCTCTCATTTCTTTCACTGGCCCCTTGATCAGCGCATTTTGAATGTACGGAGTCTCTTTGCGGAGAACATCGGCAACGTACGAAGCGCAGCGGTCCCCTTCGAGCGCGACGAGCGATGAGACCAACCCCAGCACTTGGTAATTGCCGACATAGCGAATTCGGTCGATCGCCTTCTTGATCACCTCACCGGCATCACGATCACCCCACTTTACCAAGAGATTGGCCACCCATTGGAACTCGGCCGGGTCGGCCATCTTGAGCTTCTCACGCAGTGCTGGAATCGCTTCGCGGAAATCAAGCTTCTCAAGAGCAGCGCCAAGGTTCGATCCGAAGGATCCCGTCACGCGCGTCTTCATGAGCTTCACCATCGCGTTTCCCACATCTGAACGCATGGTAGGCGGCGAGACTGTCGACAGCGCCCGGAGTAGCTCCGCGAGTTCGGTCTCTTCTACGGCAGGAAGCAGACCGATCATCGCACGCGTCGCCTCCTCTTGTACCCGCAAGGAATCGATCACACCTAGGAGAGGCGCAAGGCCTGCGGCAATCTGGCCCTGCCCACTTCCAAGCTTGAAACCGGATATCAGGCATCGCGCCTTGCGTTCCGGAGGGAGCGAACTTTCTCTGATCGCAGACAGCGCTTCCGCCCTTACCGCCTGGCTTGCCGCGCCAAGCCCCCGCTCACAGAGCGCATCGAGGATGGCCTTCAAAGTCGTCTCGTCATCCACCGCCCGCTGACTGATACGGAGCAAGGCGACGATCTTCCACGGCACGTCGTTTGCCGTCGGCTGTCTTAGCAATTCGATCAATGGGGGTATTTCTCGACCGTGCAGCTTCTCATTGAGCCCCGTCCAGACACCAGGCAGATTTTGGCTGCTCATGCTCCCACCATAGCCGGGCTGCGTAACCACCGCAGCCACAGCTTGTTCGACGGTTGCACGGTCACTCCTTAATGCCGGCTTCTGGGGCGTCCCTGAGTCTTCGCCCGCCGTGGGCGCTGTGGGAACGGTCGGCTCGCGCTCCTCCTGTGTAGGAGCTGGAGTCACCGTTACGGTGGGGCTCCTTGTCTCGGTCGCCGTGCCAGTAGGGCTTAGAGTGTGCGTCGGCGTATCCGCGGCAACCGGCGACGGAGTCACCAACGGCGGGGGGCCTGGACCACGGCCACCCCGCATCAGGTACGCGGCTGCTGCTACCAGGACCAACGCGGCAACCGCTACAAGTATCCACAACCACACTTTCGGTTGGTCTGGCGGTGGGGGCGGCGGGAATGACTCCCGGATGGCGGCGATGAGCCGATCGATATCAGTTTCGAAGTCGAGGCCGCCGCGAATCTCGATCGGGATGAGGTCTGCCAGCCTTCCCAGTTCCTCGGGAAGCTCCTCCTTATGCGGTCGCCTGCCCCCAGGTATGAGGACCGTGATGATGGGAATCTTCCGATCGAGTGCGCTTTGCAGTTCCCCACGCACGAAGTCCTCTGCGTCGGCCAGGCCCCGCTGGCGCTCCGGCCGCTCCGGGTCCTCTCCTTCGCGCCAGCCTGGACCGAAGATGCATAGCAAGACGATGCTCTTTTCCAGGTTTTCGGCCATCCATTCCTGGAAGGTCTTCGGACCACCGCGCTGGTAGGTATCAATGGCAATCGACCAGTCCGGGAACGCGCGCGCTAGGCGATCCCGTATCCATTCCACGTGAGGCTGCGCTTGTTCATGGCGACGCCACGAGATGAAGACAGTCGGCTTAGTGTCGGTCTTGTTCGGCATATCAGTTCGGCCTCGCTGCGCTTGGGCGGACTTTCCAGACCGCTTCACGACGGTATGCCATAGCACGCCTGTGGCGCTCTATTGCAACAGGGGCCGAAGTCGCGGCAGCCGAAAAATCTCGATCCGGCGGCTGTCCAGCCCGCGTGCGGAGTAGCGCCGATGCTGCTCTGTCAGCCGCTCGTAGAACGCGGTGACCCAGCCGCTCTCGTTGTCCGCCCGGGAGTAGGAGAGGAAGAGATGATGCATGGCTCAGCGCTACGGCTTGGCGGCGGATCGGCGCGGCTTGGTCGCGTGCGGATCGTCCGCTGCCGCGAATACGATCTTCTTTCCGGCCTCCTTGGCAAAATCCGGATAGTGGCGGATCGCATCGCGGTCCTTGTTCTTCTGCACTTCGGCAAGCTCCGCGAACGGCAGCAGGCAATCGTGACGCTTGTGGTCTTCGTCCTTCTTGGCCGCGTAGCGCCAGCCCTGTTGCAGATGCCACTGCATCCAACGGTGGTGTTCGGCTTCCGCCAACAGCTCCAAGTGATATTCGAGATGCTGGCGCACGGCCGCTTCTTCGTCTGCCGCCCAGCGGCCGCTGGCAAGGCGCAACCCGACGATGTCGAGAATCTCGGGCATCCGCCCCGCCGCTTCGCGGTTCGACTCGATCAAGAACTTGCCGAGCCAAGGCGGCTTTCTTTCTTCCGGGTCCTTCTGCTTCTTGTTGTACTTCTCAATCGCCGCAGGCAGGTCCGCCATCTCAGCGTCCAGCCATGGCTTCAGCCACCCGCCCTTGCGGCCCAGTTCGCGCCAGACCCGATGAATCGCCGGGGCTACAGCCGCCACGTCGGCCTCGCTCATCGGCGGGACCGTCCGCGCGGGTTCGGCTCCGTCGCACTGGGCGAGAAAACCGGTTGCGTGGGTTTGCATGTCGAGTTGACCGCGCGGGGGCAACAACGACCGCTGCAGGCGCCCCGGTCGCGCCGCCTGCAAGGGTTGCAGGATCTTGTCGAGCGATCGCGCGCCATGCCTGTACCTCTCGGCCCGCAAGAGCGCGCGGACCAGCGCCTCGTCGATGTCCAGCTTCTCGTCTCGCGCGCAGCCGAGCTTGGAACGAATCATCAGCGCGCGGCTGATAGGGAAGGTGAGGTCTTCGAGATCTTCCCTGAAAGAGTAGCCGGAGATGGTTTCAGTGATCTCGTTATTCCCGTTCGAAACTGCACGCTTTGATTTGCCGGCCTTCTTGTCGGGTGGCGCTACAACCATTCTGCGGTTCGGGCCGACGACGTCGAGATAGGCATCGAGACGGCTCCTGAAGTCTGGACCCTTGGCGAGGACAAACTCGCGATGAGCCTTGCGCTCGTCATCGAGCGCGTCCTGCGAAGGCGCCGGTGGGCCGAACGTCTCGAACGTCAAGCTCGTCGCCCCCGCGAACACGAAGATGCACTTGCCGAGCGTATGCGTGAGTTGGCCTTGCTGAAACTTGCCGTCTTGCATCGGAGCCAGCAGGTACTGCAGCCACCGATAGTGCTGTGAGTCGAACTCGTCGAAGAACGCCACCGGCAACTGCTGCTGGAGCACGCGATCGCGGATCTGGTGGAACGCCCCGTTCAATTCGGCCAAGGTGTCGAACTGCGACAAGTTGAATTCCAGCCAGCGTTGCTTGCCCAGCAACGCCTCTGCCAGCTGCGACACCGCGAAGGACTTGCCGGAACCCGGCGGACCGAAGATTCCGATCGAGAGCGGGAGCTTGCCTTTGTCGTGATCGCGATAACGACAGATGAGTTGATCGAGCGTGCGCAAGGATTCGATTTCGTCACGATGGACGGCGATCAGGTTACCGATGCCCACGTGCGGAACGTCGTAGAGGGCAATCGGTCCGTTCAGCAAGACCAGCCGGGCCAGCTCGTAGGCGGGCTGGTCATCCGTCCTTTGGCGGCAGCGCTGCGAGTCAACCAAGAGACTCCACGCCTGCGAAGGGCCCATGCCCGCCGATTTTGGTGACGCCGGCGCCGACTTCGGGGCGGAACCCGGAAACTCGGCCCGCGAGAAGCGATAGCCGGGATCCTTGATCACGGCCGCGAGCCGCTCCGCGGGAAAGCCCGCGCCCGGATGACTGACCGAGCCATGGCCCTTTTCGCGCAGATCGCGCATGGCCGACAGGCCTTGCTCCAACGCTGCAGCGAAGTCTGGGGTCTCGAGGTTACGCGTCATCTGCCACGCCACCGACGCAGCGAGGCAGGAGAGAAAGCCGAAGGCGGTCCCTTTGATCTGGCGCGCGTGCTCTCCCTCGATGGCCGCAGCGTCGTACACGAACTGCACACGACACGCGTCGATCGCGTTGGCGGGTGTGGTCCGCTCACTGAAGTCGAGCCAGGCCGCTCCCTCCGATTCGAAGATGACGAGCAGGTGCCGGCAACGAGTGAGCGGCTGCAGGTCCGAACTTTCCCGCAACTCGCGCAGCAAGCTCTCGATGGTCGCTTCCCACGAAAGTCCGGCGCTGATTCGGGCGGCCGACTTCCGCAGCTCGCGCGCGGACACAATCACCACCAATCGCTTGGCGTGGTTCGCGACCAGATCGCGCCAGAGCTGACCCGACGCCACCGGGGCGGCGGTTTTGAGGACGATCCAGCGGGCTTCGCCGAGTTCCAGGTCCTTCCAGCAGTCGGGCTGCTCGCGAAACCCCATGCCGCCTTCCGAGAACACGATGATCTTGGGTTGTTTGGGAAACCCCGCGGAGTGCCGCGCCGTGGGCCACACCGGCGAAGGGAGAGTGGCACCGGTTTCACCGAATCCCATCGCCTCGCTCACGCGCCAGTACTGCTTGCCCTCCGGAGCGTCCTGCGGAAACGGCCGCCAGAACGCGTAGGCGTGGTGGCTGCTGTCGGCTTGTGCAGGTTCCTTGACAGACTCATACGAGGCCCATCCGCCCGCTGGTGGCGGCGCCTGCTTCTTGCCGTCGGCCTGCTCCTTCTGCCCCAGGAGTTCCTTCAGCAAGCAGTGGACGACCCGCGCGCCCCCGACTTCGCGGACGTCATGCACGCCGCGGCTCAACGAATCGCCGTAATGCTTCCGGCGTCCTTCGTAGATGTGTCGATCGATCACGAAGTCGCCGCCGACCAGGATGCTCCCTTGGTCATCAGCGGCGCCCGCCCGGTCATTCCGGTGCGCACTGCCCTTGGCTTTGTTGGCTTGGTGAGGATACCGCTTGGTGCGACTCATCCCGTCCTCGCTTGTCCGGCGGATTGGAATTGCCGCCGGTGGGACCGGTTGTTACTTCAGCCGACCGTCCGAACGCAAGCGCCGACGGCGACGTCACCTGCGTGCGGTGCCGCGCGACGCCGCAAGAGCGGTTCGTGAGCGGCCAGTCCGGGCCTGCGAGCGGATTGTCAGCGAGAACTCGGAGCGACTTCCAAGGCCAAGGCAAACACCAGGGCGCGCTTGATGTCCATCAATGCCTGGCGCGGCAACTGGCCTAGCCGACGTTCGAGCCGCACGGTCGGGAGGGAACCAACCCCTTGCACGTTCGCCGCCCCGTCGCGCCGGCCGTACGAGCGCAACACAGTGTAGCGGCTACAACACCCTCTGATCGGCGGCAAGCCACATCGGGAGCGGCGCTCACGATCGCGTGTTTGCCGTCAACGGACCCGGCTCGCGATGCGTTCGAAGTGCAGGCGCGCCAGTCGGTCGCTGTCGTCGAGCACTTCCAGCCCCTCCTTCCGCAGTTGCTCGGCCACCAGCACGCGGGGCTCGACGCGGACGGCATCGCAGCGTTCGAGGGCGCCGCCCACAAAGACGAACCGCCACTCGCACCACGGCCGGCGCTCGTCGACGTAGTCACCCCAGAGAGACTCACGGTCTCGCAGGTACAACACGGGCTGGCACTGATCGCAGAACGCGTACGCCGTGACCTCGGCAGTCAGCGCGACGGGATCGGCGATTCGCCGCGCCGACAGCACGAGCTTGTCCCCCTCGGCGAGGTGGACCGTCTCGTCATCTCTCTCGGCCGGCCGGTAGAGGCGCGCGCGATGGACGACATATTCCGCCATCGTGCATTCCAGATCCTTGGTTTGCAGCGAGCGCAGCACATGTCCCGCGGCACACCACGGCGCATCGTCGCCGTGGAAACGGATGGTGTCGTACATGCCCATGTCGATCTCCGTTCGTGTGATCATCAATGTAGCGCGGCAGTGGCAGCGCGTGAACGGCGCATCCACAGGCGTCGGAATTCCGTTGCACGTCCTGCTGGTTGCCGGTTGGCGCTGCTTCGCGCTACACCGGCGCGCATGTGGAGGCGATTCTTTTCACGCGGCGGCCGGTGCGGTGGCGACACCCGCGAGTTCCGGGCGCCACGTGGTGATTGTCACGCCCGGACGTATCCTGAAGCTGCAACCGTGTCCGCTACCCGGGTCGATGCCGGCGAGTCAGGTGCAGCAGATCGAAAACCTGATTTCCCCGGCGGTGAAGCGGAACGTCGCTGCAATCGCGCACACCGAACTGACGGCGCTGCGGGAATCCGTGATCGAGGATCTCCGGTATTTCGGACGGAAGGTGGGGCGCCTGATTCTCAAGGAGGCTCGCAAGCAGCTCACGGCGGATCCGCTGGCGGAGACGGGACAGATGAAGAGCCTCCGTCCGAATCCAGTGGCGCAGCGAGAGCTGCGTCTATTCGGGAAATGCCGCGTGCTGTTCAATGTCGAGGCCGCGCGCGGCATCGTCGATGTGGTCCTCGTCGGAGAGAAGCGAGGCAATTCGCTCATCGTGCAGGGAAAGGAGTTCGTTGCGCACCATGAAAGTGATTCCGCTCAGTGAAGCCAAGGCGCACCTCAGCCGCTACGCGCGCGTGTGCCACCCGTTCGGGAAGGTCGAGATGTGGTCGAGGGGCACCGGGAACCGTGCGACGGGGGCTGTGGTGGCCGCGTCTTCGATGACCGTTTCCAGCCCCCGACGGAGCGCGCGGAGGGGGAAGCGCGACGGCCCGGCGTCAATGGCCGCGACGTCCGCCTCGCGCCTGTGCCCTGGATCACTTCGCGGCACTCGCCGCTTGCCGCGTCCCACACCCGCACCGTCCGGTCATCTGACCCGCTGACGACCGCGCTCCCGAATCAGACTTGGTGAGAGCGACGGGCCGCGATCTCTCGGCTGGCCACGACCAATTCCCGGAAGTGCCGTGCCATAAAGAGCACCTTGGTGCCGTCACGCCGCTTCATGGCCAGTGCGACGCTGCGAACGGCTCGGTACAGTTCCATCAAGTCGTCGACCGCGGGCAGCGGGCCGTCGGCAACGAAGGCATTGGTCAGCGCACGCATGACGCCCTCTGGTGTCCCTTCGTGCACGAAGGGGTCGAAGCCGTTCAGATCGCTGAGGCTCTTTTGCAGCCGATACGCCTTCGCCTCGAAGACAAACCAGCGGTGCGTATCGGATAACTGGCTGAGGCCGACGGCCAACCCGAGCTCGAACGGCATATTGAACCGTGGGCAGCGCGGCGGCTCGTGCGACCGCTCAACGCGCGACAGATCGTGAATCGAAGCGTCACAGCTCTGCAGCAACTGGACGATCCGATCCAGGCGATTCCATGCCCGCGCCTGCGGCGGAATCTCGAGCACACACCGCGGGTCGAGACCCAGGCCGGTCAGTCCGGCGATGAAGGCCAAATACAGGCGTTCGAACTTCGCATCGTAGGGGATGTTCAGGAAGACGGTGGTGCGGCGCTTGGGGCCAGCGGTCATCCGCGATGGGAGGAGTCGGCGCCGGTTCAGGCGTCAGGCAGGCCGCGCTCGTTTGCGGGCGAGCGACCGGGACCGCGGCGCTGTGGTCCCGCGCCCCTGGCGTTCGCCATTCTTCTTGGTCACCGCGTCCACGAGCTTCCGGATCCGGCGCAGCTCCGTGGCCGAGACACCGAGCAGACGTGCGGTCTCTTCCGTGGAGGGAGGCGACGTCTCAATCAAGAACGGCTTCGGATGCGCCATGGATCACGTATACGTCTGGTTGAGTGTCGGGTCAACGACGCGTTGGCGATGGACAACCTCGAGAACCGCGTGTGGCAGATGACGCATCGCTGATCGTTCGGACGATCCTCCGTGTTTACGCTCGGCGTCCTCGGTGCCTCTGTGGTTGGCTTCCTCCTGACCATCAGCCACCTGCGATCAAGCGATATGCCCCCTCTGGCTTTCCACTTTCAACTTTGGACTTTGGACTGTGTTCCATCCCGATTCAGGCGCGACCGTTCGGGAAGGTCGAGCTGTAATCGAGGGGCACCGGGAACCGCGCGACGGGGGCTGCGGTGACCGCGTCTTCGATAACCGTTTCGAGGCCACGACGGAGCGCGCGAAAGGGGAAGCACGACGGCCCGGCGGCAATGGCCTCGACGTCGCCCGTGCCCTGGATCACTTCGCGGCACTCGCCGCTGGCCTTATCCTGGTGGAATGGAGAAGAGGCCGAAGAGCGGATGCTCCCGCGCAAAGGCGCCATGCCGCAAAGCAGGCGAGGCAGGAGCCGCTGCCGTGGCTGCCGAAGCCACCACCCCCCGGGCTTATGCCGCTCTGGAACGGAGGTAGTCCAGGCTCCCGGGTACATCGCGCACGATGCGTAAGAGCGCATCGTACGCGACGCTTTGAACCGCCCGTTCCGTTTCCCAGCGCGCGACGAGGTCTTTGTTGACTCGGAGAGCGCGTGCTAATGCCGCGGCGCTCAGCCCGAGTTCTCTCCGCAGCGCGCCGATCTCCGTGGCAGCGAGCAACCGGTGCTTGCGCCGATAGATGGCCTGAGCGGAACGGAAGAGCAGGCGAGCCTCCGCCAGCGTGAACAGACCCTCTCCGCAGCGAGGGCAGCCAAGGTGAGCGACGTCGCGTACCTGGATCGGCTCACCGTTGATGGCTAGCCGTACCTGTCTGCGTGTCGGCTTCATCGCCGTGCCGCACGAGGGGCAGGTGTCATCGTCGGGGCGTCCCCCGGCCCCGCGCCGGTTGTGCCTATTGTTTGTCGTCTTCATGGAAGGAGATGACCACACAGTCGGAACGAAGGGCGAGCTTCAAATAGACGGGAATACCAGCAACTTCTGGTTTGAAGACGTACAGCCATTCCGGTGAGGTCTGAGACCGCAGCCGTTCGCCGAAGTCGTCGCGGGTCAGCTCGGACAGGACGAGGCACACATCGTCCGGATCGAGGCTCAGGTCGAGCGCCGCCAGCTCCACGAGTGCCTTGTCCGTTAGCCGGACGCTGCCCGATGCTGCGAGAGTGTGAATGCGATTGAGAACCTTTGAAAGCCATCGAGGCATGCACCACAAGCATCGACCGGCACACAGAATAGCTCAGGTTACCGTCTCGCAGCAACCTCGCATTCTGTCGGTCCTCCTCGTCGTAAATGCTGGTATCGAGAAGAACCTTCGTCACGCGACGCCGAAGATGTCGGTGAATCCACCGACGGCCTTCACGCGACGGTGGGGGCGCACGATTGCTTCTTCGGCGAGCACGAGATCGAGCGCACGTTCCACCGTTTCCCGCTGCGTCTTGGTACGCAGGATGCGGCGGGCACGATCGATCTTGGTCTGGCTGAGGCGGACGACAGCGGCTTTCGTGGTCATGATGAGACGCACGATATTGCGGTCGGCAAGTTCTGCAACCCGGCAGCGCAGCGGCCATCGCCATCGCCGCACGGGCGCGCTGCGGTTCGCCATCCAGACCCAGGGTGGCCACAGTGACTATGTCGAGTGGCGCCAGCGCACGCTCGGCACGCTCTCCGTCGACCGCGCGACGGCCCGGCGGCAATCCCGGACGACAGTCGCGGCTACGGGCGTGTTATCTTCAAGCGTCCCGCGACCCGCTCTTCTGCCAGAAACTCATACGGCAGCCTGACGCGTAGCCCGTAGAACTGGCCGCCAAGAAGATCGGCGAAATCTTCGCGATCCAGCGTCAGCAGCGTTCTTGAGCACGCAAGCGCGGTGAAGAGAATCGGGCGGTCCTTGCTGGCGGCGAAGATCACTGGGCGATCCAGGGAGACGATGTCATCCACGATCATGAGCTGCGGTCGCAGGCGCAGCCATTCCACCGTCCCAGCAGCGGGCAGCTTGGGGAGGTTTCGAATCACCTCGTTGATTGCATAGGCGCTGCTCACCAGCGTCCATCCGGCCGCTGGCGCGAGATGAAAAATCGCGCGCGATGATCCTTTGGCAGAACCGCACGCCGCCAGCAGTACGCTTGCGTCGAGAAAGACCTTCACTGTCCGGCAAGGAAACGGCGGTAGCCTGCCTCGTCATCGGCGATCCACCGTTCCATTTGCTCGCGGCTGAACTCACGCGGCGGCGGCAACGGGCCACTCTCCGCGCGCAACCGCGTCGCGAGGAACAAGAACAGCTCTTCCTGCTGTTCCGCCGGCAGCGCGTCGGCGGCGGCTTCGATCTCAGCAAGGGTGCTCATGCGAACGAAGTAGCACGCCTGCGCCGCTGGCGGCAAGGCTTGAGGCGGTGCGGTGCAGTGCAGTGTTTGTCGATGAACTCGCGCATCGCTGATCGTTCGGACGATCCTCCGTGTTTACGCTCGGCGTCCTCGGTGCCTCTGTGGTTGGCTTCCTCCTGACCATCAGCCATCTGCGATCAGCGATATGCCCCCTCTGGCTTTCCACTTCCAACTTTGGACCTTGAGCTGTCTTCCAGCGTGATGATGTACAGGTGATTCGCGCTCGTCCCGATTCAGGCGCGACCGTTCGGGAAGGTCGAGATGTGATCGAGGGGCACTGGGAACCATGCGACTGGTGCTCCGGTGGCCGCGTCTTCGATGACCGTTTCCAGCCCGCGACAGAGCGCGCGAAAAGGGAAGCGTGACGGCCCGGCGGCAATGGCCGCGACGTCGCTTGTGCCCTGAATTACTTCGCGGCACTCGCCGCTCGCCGCGTTCCACGCCCGCACCGTCTGGTCATCAGACCCGCTGGCGATCGTCGTGCCGTCGGCGCGGAGTCCGGTCTTTGGGCGGCCCTCTTCGTCCGGAGCTCCGCGTTTACGCGACAAACAGGACGCGCCGCGCCTGGTCGGGCTTGCGCAGTCCGATTTCGACGTCGAGCTGTTGTCCCTCCGCCCGCGCCTTGGGTCACCCCTGTCGGCTGATCAGCCGCTCGTATTCGTCGTGGGGACCGATCCAGACCCAGATGAAGTCGGCGCCGTCTTCGACCGCGAGGGCGCGGTGGGTAAGACCGGCCCGCACTGACCAGAGCTTGCCGACTTTCTTGAAATGGAGAGACGGATGGGCAGGATTCGCGCGCAGGAGTTCGAAATTCTCTCGCGCCACTCGCTGAGCTGACTGGGGCAAGCCAGCCAGGCGGGCCCAGAAGCGCGCGGTGGTGCGATGCATTCAGAGATCCCTGAGTTTGCCCTTCGCTTTCTCGTCGCCCGCTTCGCGGATCAGAAAATCGAGTCTGCCAGCCTGGGAGTCCGCCTCGATCTGCCGATCCCACCGCTCCCAGTCCTTCTCCGAGAGCCAGCGAAACAGCTCGCCGAGCTCCTCGGCGGGAAGCTGCTCGATTTCAGCTTTGAGTTCCTCTACGCGAGACATCCGAACCTCCGTCCGACTCAAACCATACTGGAAGCACCCTCGGGCTTCCAGTGTCCGCAGCGGGACTGGTTGGCGGTGAATGCTGCAGGTGCAGAGCTGTTCTCCCTTCGTCCCGCCGTACGTCCGCAACTCCACTTCCAAGCTTGGACCTTAGACCTTGGACTTCGGACTCTCTTCCCCCTCCGGCTTTCCACTTTCAGCTTTCGGCTTTGAGCTGTCCTCCAGCGTGATGATGTACAGGTGGTTCGCGCTCGCCCCGACCCAGGCGCGACTGTCTGGGAAGGTCGAGATGTGATCGAGGGGCACCGGGAACCACGCGACGGGGGCCGCGGTGGCCGCGTCTTCGATGACCGTTTCCAGCCCCCGACGGAGCGCGCGAAAGGGGAAGCGCGACGGCCCGGCGGCAATGGCCTCGGCGTCGCCCGTGGCCTGGATCACTTCGCGGCACTCACCGCTCGCCGCTGATTGAACTCGTTGAGCTGAACTCGTTGAGAGCTTGCCGAATTCCGATTGTGGCGGTACCGTACTCCTTGTGCGCATCTATCTGAACACGAGCGCGCTGAGCCGGCCGTTCGATGATCTGTCTCGCAGCCGAGCGCGTCACGAGGCAGAAGCCGTGAGCATGGTCGTCGCCGCCATTGAGGCACGACAGGCGGAGCTGGTCGCATCGGAGTACTTGGTCTTCGAGCTGAGCCAGCATCCTGATCAAGAGCAAGCGCAGCGGATCGCGACCCCACTGCGGCTGGCCAAGACCATGGTGAAAGCCTCCGCTTCAGTAACCCTGCGAGCCCGCACCCTGGAGCAGTTTGGCCTGCGCGGATTAGATGCGCTGCACATCGCCAGCGCTGAAGCTGGAAAAGCGGATCTGCTCGTTACGACGGACGACCGGATGCTGAAGCGGGCGACGCGTGCGCGCGCCATGCTTCACGTGCGAGTGCTCTTGCCGGCAAGTGCCCTGGCGGTCATCTCGGAAGGAGGATCCCATGAAGAGTGAGCGATTGACCGATGCGCAAGTCCGCGCCCTCGGGTGGGAAGCCTTGGTGGAGAAGCTCGGCCCCACGGGCGCGTTGCGGTTCAGCATCCAGACCCAGGGTGGCAACGGCGACTATGCCGAGTTGCGCCAGCGCACGCTCGGCCCGCTCTCCGTCGACCAATTGCTGGCCCGCATGCGGTCGTCGTCGAAGACGGCCCGCCCCCGCCCGCGTCGCAGGCAACGGCCCTAACAGCGTAACAGCCTAACCCCTTAACAACCTGTCCTCTGATCTATTTTCGAGGCTGATGATGTACAGATGATTTGCGCTCGCCCCGACCCAGGTGCGACCGTTAGGGAAGGTCTTGATGTGCTCGAGGGGCACCGGGAACCACGCGACGGGGGCGGCGGTGGCCGCATCTTCGACGACCGTTTCCAGTCCCCGACGGAGCGCGCGAAAGGGGAAGCGCGACGGCCCGGCGGCAATGGCCTCGACGTCGCCCCGGCCCTGGATCACTTCGCGGCACTCGCCGCTCGCCGCGTGCCACACCCGCACCGTCTGGTCCGCAGCCCCGCTGACGACCCGTTGACGCATTTGGAAGCGTCGCGCTGTGTCCGTTGCGGACCTCTGTGATATAGTTTGAACGGCAGTGGAGGAATACGGATGCCGGCCCAGACCATAGAAGCACGGCTCCACGCGCTCGAACGAGAGGTCACCCAGATCAAGCAGCTGCTGCAAGGCAAATCGGGGTCGGGCGACCCGTGGTGGGAACGCATCGCTGGAGCTTTTGAAGACGATCCAGTCTACCAGCAAGCGATGAAGCTCGGACGGCAATACCGCGAATCCTTGCGGCCGAAGGGGCGCGAGCCTCGCGCGAAGAATCATGGTCGTCCTCGACACCGACCATCTTAGCCTGGTGGAATGGCGGGCGGGTTCGGACGCACGTTCGCTTCGTGCCCGACTGCGAGGAGTGGACCCCGCGTCAGTTGTCTCGACCATCATCACCTTCGAGGAGCAAATGCGGGCTGGCTCGCGCAGTTGGCGAAGGCGCGGACGATGGCGCAGCAAGTCGCTGCCTACAGCCGGCTGAGCCGCCACGTCCGCACGTTTCGCGAGGTGCCATTGCTGGAATTTGATGAGCGGGCTGCCGTCGAGTATCAGCGCCTGCGCAAGCTGCACCCCAGGACCGGCTCCATGGACCTGAAGATCGCCGCCATCGTCCTGATCCACGGCGCCACGCTCCTCACAAGAAACGCGGCTGACTTCGGCGGAATACGTGGCCTGACAATCGAGGATTGGACCGGGCTCGCGTGACGCAAGGCCGAGCCGCCGTGCTCGCTCGGTGTCCTCGGTGTCTCTGTGTTTGCCTCCCCGCTGAGCCATCAGCCATCTGCGATCAGCGATATGCTCCCTCTGGCTTTCCACTTTCAGCTTTCGCCTTTGAGCTGTCTTCTCCGCCCTCGAACGTGATGATGTACAGGTGATTCACGCTCGTCCGACCCAGGCGCGACCGTTCGGGAAGGTCGAGATGTGATCGAGGGGCACCGGGAACCGCGCGACGGGGGCTGCGGCTCCTACAGTCACCGCGTGCTTGAGCCGCCTCGCGGAACTCGGCTATGATGTCGTTCAGATGAAGGTCTTCCTCAGTTACGCCACTGTCGACAACAAGTGGGCGAGTCAGCTCCGTGAGCGGCTTGCCCACGCGGGTCTCGATGTGTGGGACCCGAACCGCGAGGTTCTTCCGGGCCAGGACTGGTCTGGGAAGATCAGCGGAGCCCTGCGCGACTCCGATGCAATGGTTGTGCTGGTGTCACCGCAGGCCGCCGAGTCCGATTCAGTTCGGCGCGAGATCGAGTACGCACTCGGGTCGCCGCGCTATGCGCACCGCCTGATTCCCCTCGTCATCCGGCCCACGAGGAAGCTGCCGTGGATCCTGGAGCAGCTGCAGATGGTCCCGCTCAACAATAACATCGAGCGAGCCGCCCGAGCGATCGTCAAGCGACTGGAGCAGGGCACTGAGCGCGGCAAAGAAGCGCGGGCTGCGGCCCACTGAGATCTTTCTCGCGCATTCCGCCCGCGACGTCGTCTTCGTCGCGGGGCTTGCCGAGCGGCTACGCGCCGATGGGATGCTCCCGTGGTACAGCGAGCGGCATATCGTCGGTGCGCGGCAATGGCACGACGAGATCGGCCAGGCCCTTGAGCGCTGCGATTGGTTCGCCGTGGTCCTCTCGCCATCGTCGGTGCGATCGGAATGGGTCAGACACGAGTTGCTCTACGCACTGGGCGAGGCACGTTACCGGCGCCGGATCGTCCCGATCCTCTACCGGGCTTGTCAGGTCACTCGCCTCTCGTGGACCCTGCCAAGCTTTCAGTACATCGACTTCACAAAGGGATTCGACCCTGGCTACGCGGCTCTCCTTCGGGTCTGGGCGCGCGCATCAGCCTCCACGAGTGCGCGCCCATATCGGAGCCGCTCAAGGTGAGCCGATCGGAAGGGACCCGCTTGTGGCAGATGGCATATGGCTGATCGTACGGACGACAGTTCGTGCGCTGGCTGGGTCTCCTCGGCGACTCTGTGTTTGCCTCCTCGCTGGACCATCAGCCATCTGCGATCAGCGACATGCTCCGTCTGGCTTTGAGCTTTCAGCTTGTGGCTTGTAGCTCTCTCCGAGCGTGATGATGTACAAGTGATTCGCGCTCGCCCCGACCCAGGCGCGACCGTTCGGGAAGGTCGAGATATGATCGAGGGGCACCGGGAACCGCGCGACGGAGGTTGCGGTGGCCGCGTCTTCGATGACCGTTTCCGGCCCCCGACGGAGCGCGCGAAAGGGGAAGCGCGACGGCCCGGCGGCAATGGCCTCGACGTGCGCCTCGCGGTCGCCCGTGCCCTGGATCACGTTCCGCTCGCCGCTCGCCGCGTCCCAGACAGGCATCGTGTTGTCCAGAGGCGCGCTGACGATGGTGCGCCGTCAGCGCTCGGCGTCGACGGGCTGAGGTGCCACGGCAGCCCGAGCGGGTCGATCGCATCCTCAGTGGCGTTTGCATTGTCCACGAGGCCTCCCACGCCCTGAATACGCTCGTGGGCAGGGGTGGGAGGAAAAGCGAGGGCCGAGAACACATCGGCGGTGAGTACGGTGCGATCAGCGCCGGTGTCCACGAGGAACTCAGCCGCCAACCACAATCTGTCACGGGTAGCGACCTCGCCACGGATCACTGGCCGCTCGATGCCATCGTCGCAGAGCAACCATTCCCCGTTAACCCGCATAGATCCGGGCCACCTTCTCACGCGGGATGTAGCGAACGAAGCTGCCATCGTCGTCGGGATGCACCACCTTGGCTAATGCGCGGGCTTCTTGCGGTGTGTCCGCCACGAACAATTCTTCGCCCGCCACGCAAATGTACTTCCCGCGATAGCGCGAATAGATCTCCGGAACATGCTCCTGCAGCCAAGCGGCGTTGCGATCGAAGCGCTCGCGTTGTGCCCGCGCTTTCGCAAGTTCCGCGGGGTCGGTGACCTCTTCCATCACGACCGAGCCATGATTGTCTGCCATTGGACGCCCTTCTTCTTTTCGCATTCTACTGGCCGACCGTTATTGAAAGCAATCGCGCACATGATCGAGCGCCGCTTCCTCGCGAACGCCCCAGCGCAGGTCGATGGCCTGAAAGCGGCAGCCATGCCGTGCACACAGCTCCCGCAGACCTGCCCTGAGCGCAGTCGAACGGGCGCGGGAACACGTCGCGCTGCAAGGCGTCGCGCTCACGCTTGAGGTCCGTGAATGTCGAGCTGACGAAGACTCGAATGACAGGCCGGCGGCGGGGTTGTGCGTTGTCGTCTTCAATCATCGAGAGTCAGCCTCAAGCAGCGTTTGGACAACCTGCGTCCCGCCCGCGGCCCAGCACAGCCGCCACTGCGAGCTCGGCGGCGATGTGCGCGCCGGGCGAGTGGGAGGCGCAAATCCGCACTCCGCTTTGGGGCGTGTTCCGTTCTGCGCTCATGATCTTGACTTCGAACGTCTTCTTGTTTCACTCCGCCCACAACGCTGACAACGGCACGAGCCACAGTTGATCGCCGGACGGTACAACCTGGTCACCCAAGTAAAGCACGATGCCGGCGGCGAACCGTTTGCGCAGTTGATCGCGCAAGGCGCGCAGCGCCGCGAAATCGGAGGCATCCACCGTGGCGCTGGCTTTGACTTCTACGGCGGCGATCGACCCGTCGGCCTTTTCCAGCACGACATCCACTTCCGAGCCGGTCGCCGTGCGAAAGTGGCACAGCGACGTTTGCGGATCCGTCCAGGAAATCTGCTTGTGGAGTTCGCCCACGACAAACGTCTCCAACATTCGCCCCAGCAAGGCGCGATCCTCGGTGAGCCGCCGGGCATTCGCGCCGAGGAGGTGGCAGGCCAAGCCGGTGTCCACCAGATGTAGTTTGGGCGCTTTGACCAGACGCTTGCCGAGGTTCGGCGACCACGCCGGCAGCCGATGAACCAGGAACACCGTTTCCAGCAGCGACAGGTAGCGCGTCAGCGAGGTGTGCGGCAAGCGGGCGTCGCGACCCACGTCGGCGAGGTTCAGCAAGCCAGCGGCCCGGGCCGCCAGCAGCTTGAGCAGATTCGGCAGCGCGTGTAACGCGTCCACCCGCGCCAGATCGCGCACGTCTCGTTGCAGAATCGTGGAGATGTAGGACGCGAACCACGCCGCCCGGCGTCCTTCATCTTTGCGCGCGACTGCTTCCGGGTAACCGCCGCGAGCCAATCGGACCGCAAGCTCATTCTTTGCGGAAACCAATTTCGCCTTGCCGACCGTGCCATCGAACAGGCGCTTCAAGAAGCCCTCGCGTTTGCCTGCGATTTCTCCCACCGAAAACGGAAACAAGGGAACGACCTCCATCCGCCCGGCCAGCGATTCCGACAACCGTGGCAGCGTCATCACATTGGCCGAACCAGTCAGCAGGAAGCGACCGGGCCGGCGGTTCTTGTCCACCGCGAGTTTGATGGCGGGAAACAGATCGGGGGCTTTCTGAATTTCATCGACAACGACCGGGCCAGACACGTTGCGAATGAACCCGGCCGGATCGCCGGCCGCCAACGCCAGCGTGGCGGCATCGTCGAAGGTGAAGTATTGCGCCCCGGTCTCTTCCGCGATCGCGCGGACCAGCGTGGTCTTCCCGGTCTGCCGCGCGCCGTTGAGCAGCACCACCGGCGTGTCGGCCAACGCCTGCCGAATCGAGCCTTCGATGCTCCGCCGAATCACGGGGAGATATTCACCGGTTCGTGGTGAATTTGCAAGGCTTCAAAATACTCCCGAAGCCCGCCTCAGACCGACGGAAGGAGCATCTTCTCGCTGATGGCTGATGGCCGATGGCAGGTCCCCCAATCAAGAGCGATAGCTCGGTGGTCGGCCCTCCACTGACCATCAGCCATCTGCGATCGGCCGTCTGCAAGCGGCCCGAGATCACTCGATAGTTCCGAAAATCGTCGAGGGGCGCAATCAAATCAGATTGGCCGGTAGCGTGTCTGGCTTTGGACTTTTGAGTTTGCACTTTGGGCAGCGGGCGTAGCCCGCGCTGAGTTGCAGGTACGCGAGGACCGGGGCCTTTGCATTCTCATGCGTGTCCCCCTCGCGTGTCAGGACCGTTTTGGCACCAGGCGCAACCTATCCCTGGCACTGCTTTTTCGCCGTGATTGTGTGGCAGTGCCGCTGCGTCCCAGCACCTCCTCCATCCGAGCACGAATCGCGGCAGTATTATGGCCGAGTGCCGCCAGGCAGGCCTCATAATTTCCTATGGAATCTCGCAAGTTCCGATGCTCACCACCCATAGACTTGCTTATTGCCAAGTGCCCCTCCAGTGCGCGGCGGTAGAGTGGCTCCGCTGCTGCATAATCTCCTTTGCTTACAAGTACGAACCCCAAGTTGTTCACGCTCTTTAAGGTCTCGGGATGCTCGGCTCCCAGCACCCTGTCCATTGCACCGAGTGCCCGGCAGAAGAGCGGCTCTGCCCTCGCGTAGTCCCCATTGCCAGCTAGCAGTCCCGCCAAGTCGCTCACGCTCACCAGAGTGTCACGATGCTCGGCTCCCAGCACCCGCTCCCTCCCCTTAAGAGCACCCCGCAAGAGCAGTTCCGCCTCCGCATAGCCCCCCTTGCGTTGAAGCAGTCCCGCGAGGTTTCTCATTGTCTCCAAGGTGTCTGGATGCTCGCTCCCCAGGATCCGCTCCGTCGCATTGAGCGCGCGCCGGTAGAGCGGCTCGGCTTCCGCGTAGTCCCCCTTTTTTGCGAGCAGTCCCGCGAGGATGCGCACTGTTTCCAAGGTGTTTGGATGCTCGATCCCCAGGATCCGCTCCGTCGCATTGAGCGCGCGCCGGTAGAGCGGCTCGGCTTCCGCGTAGTCCGCCTTCTCCGCCAGCAGCCCCGCTAGATGGCTCAGGCTCCTTAGGGTGTCGGGATGTTCTCCCAGAACCCGTTCCCTCCCCTTGAGAGCACGCCGGTAGAGCAGTTCCGCCTCTGCGTAGCCCGCCTTCTTCGTCAGTAGCACCGCTAGGTTGTTGACACAGGTCAAGGTGAGGGGATGATCGAGCCCCAGCAGCCCCTCCATCGCTTCGAGCGCGCGCCGGTATTGCGCTTCAGCCCCCAGGAAGTCCCCTTTGCTTGACAGCAATGCCGCCAGATTGTTCAGGCTCGTCAAGGTATTGGAATCGTCGGTGCCCGAAACCCGCTCACTTGCCGCGAGCGCGCGCCGGAAAAGTGCCTCGGCCTCGGCGTACTGTCCCGAGTCGTTATGGAATACAGCCGCTTCGTTGAGAACATACGCCAGCCGGTCCGGCGGAAGGTTGGGCTCCGCCTCGGCGACGGTATGGCGGTACACTTCCAACGGGTCGTAGCGTTCGCTGAGCGCCAACCAAAGCCCGTGCAGCTCCCATTTCCAGCGCTCGGTGGAGCGCAGTCGGAGGAAGGTCGGCAGGTCGGCCAGCAGGTCCTTCAGCCGCTCCCACTCAGCAGTATCCCGCAGCAGCGCCGGCAGTTCGTCGAGCTTGCGGTTGGTGGGTTCGGTCATCGCCGCGAAATACCCGGCCAGTTGCAGGCGGAACTGCCGCACAGTGTCCGCTTCCTCAAGCCAGCGGTTGTGCACCGCCGCGCGCAGGTAGTCGTGGCCGAAGTTGAGCAGCCCGGCGCGCACGGCCAGGGCGTTCTCGGCGGCGAGGTGCAAGGGTGTCCACGGACGGCGAGGCAACGGCTCGCCGCCGTTGCCGAGCAGGTCCAGCAGCTCCGGTTCCGACAGCCCGAAGCGGGCGCAGGCGATGAGGCAGAGGCTGCAGCGCACGAGGTCGGGATGCTCGGGGTCGCGCCCGAAGTCTTCGTGCCAGCGGGTGAGAATGCGGTCGAAGAGTGTTGGAAGGCCGGGGCGGAGAGATACCAGGCGGTGCGCTCGGCCAGGCGCCGGTGTTCGCCGAACTGGCGCAGCTCGTCGAGCACCGCGCGCAGGAAGAGGGCGTTGCACGCCGCCGAGGTGGACTCGAGCTGGGCGAGGATCTCCTCCGGTAACTTCTTGCTGAAGACCGCAAAGTAGGCCGTGGCCGCCGGCGCGATGTCGGCGCGGCCGAAGAGCGGCACGGCCAGCTCCGGCCAGCCGCGTTTCTTCAGGGCTTCGAGGCTCTCGCCCGGCAGCGACGACACGAACAGACACACATTGCGCGGCACCACGACCGGCAGCCAGCCGAGCTGGCGGGCGGCGGCATCGTCGCCGGAGAGCTGGTTGAGCGCATCCAGAACGAGCACGATGCGGCGTGAGCCAGCCGTCTTGACGAACCAGTCGTTGAGAGCTGTCCGCAGCGCGTCGGCCTGGATCGGTATCTCATCTGCAATGCCGAAGGCGCGCCTCAGCTCGCCGAGGATGCGACGGACGATCCCCTGCCAGTCGGCGCTTTCCACCGTGCTGCCGATGTAGTGCTGGATGACGAGGTCGTCGGGGTGCTGCTCGCGCCAACGCGCCACCCACTCGGCCAGCAGCGCCGACTTGCCGCAGCCCGACTCGCCGGTAACGACTAGCGGTTCGGCAGACTGTTGAGGAACCCCACCCGATGCTTCGACAGGCTCAAGCATGAGCGGAACCCCTTCCCGAGATCGCAGCCGCCGCATGCTCATCGATGCGGCGGAGCAGATCCTCGCGCCCGACGAAGGCGAGCCGGCGGCTCTGCGCATACGCTTCGTGGCGCGCCGCCTCCTGATCCAGCGGGTCCGGCACCTGCTCCGCCGGATAGAGCGCGTCGATGATGGCGGTGAAGTCGGCCAGCACCAACTCGCCCAGCGCCTCGGGATTGGGGTAGTTCTCGCGCACTCGGGATTCGCTTGTTTGGAGTTCCGCGTTTACGCGGCCCGAACCGCCTGAAGGCGGAACTCCGAACCGGGCGCGGATGGCGTCTTTGAGTTGGCGCAGTTTCTCCCGACTTTCGCCATTCTCGGAGACGAAGTCCCCGCGTTTCTCTGCCGGCACGGTGTCCACGAAAGCCGGATCGCGGAAGTAGAACAGCGAGCGGTCGGCCATCGCGGGGTTGCGCAACACACCGTGTAGGATCTCCAGCTCCGTCACTGAATGCTTGAGATGCTCCCGCAGCCACGGCTGCGATTCGAGCAGGTCGGCGGGAATTGACTGCGGCACCCAGCCGTAGCGTTCGCCGAGCAGGCCGATGAAGTAAGGACGGCAGCGTTCGATCTCCGCCAGGCAGAGCGGCAGCACCTTGCCCTCGGCCGTCTCCTCGTCAGTGATCCCCCAGCGCAGGTCCACCTCCGTCCACGACACCGCGCGCTCTTCGCACAGCTTGCGCAGCTGCGGGAAGATTTTCTTGATGAGAATGTCCCGCTCCGCCTGCATGTCGCGGAAGGTGGAGGAGACAAAGACGCGGATGACGCGTGGTTGAGTCACCGCACTCGGCTTCGGTTGTTCAGCCATTGTTGAGGTGGTGGAGCGTCAGCGGGACCAGGTGCAACGGCGTGTCAGGTGCTAGACACGCCGATCGAATGGATGTGGGCTTGTCGTCCGGTCCCATGTGCTCGACGCACTCGTGTTCAGGCCGCGGCTCCGCGGCCACCCGCGGGAACGTCTTGAACAAGGTAGTCGAGTATCTCGCCTTGCATGCGCTCGATCTCCAGCCGGTACCCGGAACTCAGCGCCGCCCACTCCTCCGGCCGCGCGGTCTTGCGCAGTGCTTCGAGAAGCTTCTCCAAGCGTGCAACCCGTTCGCGGGCTACCGCCAGCTCCTGATCGTCACGGATCATCGTCGTACCTCCACTATGCCGCGTTTGGTGCCGTCTCGCTTCGTTTGCCACGTGTCGAAGAACTCTTGCTCGATATCCGCGGGCAGCATCCCCTCGCGCAGCCAGAAGATACTGGCACCAAAGCGCGCCTCTGCGTCAGCGTGCGAGAACAAGGTCTGAGACTCGCGCGGGGCTGCCTCGTGTTTGAAGTCCGCCGCCATCACCAGAATCACATCCACGTCGCGCGGATTCGGCGCAGCCGACACGAAGCTTCCGAAGATCAGGAAGCGCGAAAGCTTCCCGGTGCGTTGCGCGAGATCGTGTAAGAGCCTGAGCTTGGCCAGTGCGCGCTGCCGCGCTTCAGAGCCGGTGCCGAATCGCTGCATCAGCTCAGCCCAGTTGGCTGGGTGCATGCCGGTGGGCAGGTCCCCGTTCTGATTCAGCGGCGGAAGCATCGCTGCTCTTGTATATCACTTACGGCACCAAGCATGCGATCTCTCTCCGCAAGGACGGGATGCGTTCGGGCACATCGTCGTGGCGCTCGCCGATGAAGTAGGGGTGGCAGCGCGCGACCTCCTCCAGGCAGATCCGCATGGTGCGGTTGTCCTTGCCGGCTTCCTCCGGCACGCCCCAGCGCAGGTCGATGGCCTGGAAGCGCAGGCCGTTGGACAGACAGAGCTGCCGCAGTTTTGGAAAGACGTCGCGCTGCAGCAAGTCACGCTCGGCCTTCATGTCCGAGAACGTCGAACTGACGAACAGGCGGATGGTGCGCGTCACTTGCGTCATGGCCTTGCCCGTCCATCGGGCACACGGAGTGTGCTTCATGTCGCCGCCGAATGTCCAGAGGGACGAAATGGCCGGTGGACCGCGGTTCAGTCCGGGAGTTCGAAGGTGCCCAGCGCCTCGGCGGCCGTTCGCATCCGCCGATCGCAGGTGATCAGCACACGCGTCGCGTGGGCGGCGGCAAGGGAGAGGTGCAATGCGTCCGCCGCGCACCGTGCAACGCGTCAACCGAGTCCGAGCAGCACGCGTTCCGCCTCGCGATGAACGCTCGCGGTCAGCTCGGCAAAACGTGAGTGACCTTGTGGGATGCTCAGGGGTGCCGAGAAGTCGATCGGGCTTGAGGTAGGAAGATAGGTGGGATTCTCCTGCGGGAGGTTCAACGTGTCGCGGGCGGCGTGAGTCGGAGCGCGATTTTCGACCAGGCTCCTGCTCACTGGCTACGCGAGCGCCGGCAGGTGGATCTCGAACAATCGAAGTCGCCCGCCTTCTTGCTGCAAGGTGTCATCATCCCTTCCCTTTTCGGCCCATCGCGGCTAACGTGCCGCGCCGTGCGAAGACTGCACCCAGAACAAACGGTGGCGTTGATTCATCGCCTGTTGGCGATGACCTTCGCCGTTGTCGGTCTGCTCTTTGTCGCCGCGCCCAACGCGACGGTGCGGGCCATCAATGCGCTGGGGTCGATCTTTCGCGTCTTCCCACCGGCACCGGAATCGGAGCTGCGTTTCTGGCTCAGCCTGGGTTTCGCTTACATGGTGCTGGTCACGCTGTTGGCCTGGCGCATCGCCGGCGACCCGCGGGGGCAGCGCGCGCTGATGCCGTTGCTCGCCGCCGGTAAGTTCGCCTCGTCGTTCACGTGCCTGTGCTTCTTCCTGTTGCAGCAGGCGACGTTTCTCTATCTGCTCAACTTCCTCGTCGACGGCTCGATCGTTGTGCTCGTGCTCGGCTGCTACCTCTGGCTCGGCATGGCGGAACAAACGGCGCAAGCGGCGGTCTTGCCGGCGGGACGGGTTGCCGAGCTGCTGCGGTTACTGCTCGGCACCATGGTGCCCGACGGCGCAGCCGTACCCCGGTTGGAACAAGCAGTGTGGCGGTATTTCACCCGGCTCCACCCGCTGGGCGGCACCGCCTTGAGCGCGATCTTGTACCTGCTCGAATTCGCCCCGTACCTGTTCGGGCCGCGCCGGCGCCGCTTCTCCGCGCTCAGCGCGCCGGAACGCGAAGCCTATCTCAGCGGCTGGGAAACCTCGCGCCTGGCGCTGCGGCGCCAGCTCATCAACGGGATCAAGCTCGCCGTCATGCTGCACTACTACGATTCGCCCGCGGCCTGTGCCGCCATCGGCTACGACGGCGCCTATCTACGCGACAAGCTGCTGGCCGGGCCGAACGCGGAATTCCACCGGGCGCGATTGGCATGATCATCGACGGCGCCACGGTCGAGCGCGACCTCAATGTGCGCACCCAGGTGTGCGTGATCGGCTCGGGCGCCGGCGGCGCGGTCATTGCCAAGGAGCTGGCCGAGGCCGGCATCGAGGTGTGTTTGCTCGAGGAGGGCGCCTACTACCGGGGCAAGGATTTCACCGGCCAGCCGCGCGCCATGCTCGATCTGCTCTACCGCAACCGCGGCCTCACCGGTACGGTCGGTGGCCTGACAATTCCGATCCCGCTCGGCAAGTGCGTCGGCGGCACCACCACCGTCAACTCGGGCACGTGCTACCGCGCGCCGGACTACGTCCTGCAAGCCTGGCAAAGCGACCACGGCGTGGCCGACGTCTCGGAGCCGCAGTTGCGCTCGTACTTCGAGCGGGTCGAGCGCGAGCTCAACGTCGAGCCCGTGACCGATTCGACCTTCGGCAACAACGGCCGGCTATTCGAGCGCGGTGTACACGCACTCGGGTTTGCCGGCGCCCGCATTCCGCGCAACGCCAAGGGATGTATCGGCACGGGGGTGTGCGCGCTCGGTTGCCCGCAGGATGCCAAACAAGCAACGCACGTGAGCTATGTGCCCAAGGCACTCGCCGCTGGGGCGACGCTCTACACCCGCTGCCGCGCCGAGCGCGTGCTCACCTCCAACGGCGCCGCCTTCGGCTTGGTCGCCGGCTTTGTCGGCCCCGATGAGCGCGACAACGGCCGCCAGCTGCATGTTGTCGCTGACCGTGTGGTGGTCGCCTGTGGCGCGTTGCTGACGCCGGCGCTGCTGGAGCGCAGCGCCATCCCCGATGCCTCGGGCTGGCGCGGGCGCAACTTGCACATCCATCCCGCCACGCGCGTCGGCGCGCAGTTCGACGAAGAGGTGCGGGCGTGGGAGGAAGTGCCGCAAGCGTACAACGTCCACGAGTTCACCCGCGAAGGTATCTTCATTCAAGGCCAGTTCGTTCCCCCCAGCCTCGCGGCCGCGGTCCTGCCGGGGATCGGCACCGTGCACGCGGAGCGCATGAGCCGTTACCGCAACTTGGCGTCGTACGGTGCGCTGATCTCCGATGTCTCGGCCGGGCGGGTACGGGCTCGCGGCCGCGGCTGGCCGCTGGTGACTTACAGCATGGTTCCCGAGGATGTTCGCAAGCTCACCCGCGCCATCAGCCTTACCGCCCAGATCTTCTTCGCCGCCGGCGCCCGCGAGGTCTTTTCCGGCATTCATTCGCAGCCGGTGCTGGGCAGCGCCGATGAGGCCCGCGCCCTGACGGACCGGCCGCGCAAGGCGGCCGATATCGAGCTGATGGCGTTTCATCCCCAGGGCACCTGCCGCATGGGTGAGGACCCGGCCAAGGCCGTGGTTGACTCGTACGGCCGCCTTCACGGCACCCGCAACCTGCTCGTCGCCGACGCCAGCTTGTTCCCGTCATCGTGCAAGGTGAACCCGCAGATCACCATCATGGCGCTAGCCACGCGCATCGCTGCTCGCTTAGCGGACGAACTCAAGCACTAACAGCCTGCGTTCGGCGTTCCTCCCAGGTCGAGAGACCGGGCTTCCGCCGGTATGGCCCCTCATGGTAGGCAGGAGCCGTGGACGGGACCCTGAAGGGCCTGGTCGGCCTGATCCGTGGTACTGACGTAGAAGCGCGGTGCGCCGCGCTGCTGGTGCTGACGCATCTGCGCTCCGGCGAGGCGCGCGTGGTGGAGACGATCGGCGACACGCTCAGCGCCAAGAACGTTGTCGTACGCGACTTTGCGATTGGGTATTTCGAACAGGTGCAGCCGCCCGACGGCGTCGGCCATCTCGTCCCGTTGCTCGACAGCGAGGAAGAGGCGTTGCGCCAGCGTGTCGCCGGCATTCTCGCCGCTTACGGCCAGCCGGCGGTAACGGCCCTACGAAAACTGGTCAAGGACGCGCCGCGGCGGCGGCTCAACGCGATCATCGACGTCTGCGCGCGGGTCCGCACCGGCGCCGCGCTCGACTTGCTGTTCGAGCTGATTGCCAGCGAGGATTTCGACGCCAGCCGCGCTGCCTGTGACGCCTTGATCGCGGTCGTACCGGCGCTCGATCCCCGCGCCCGCGCCGATCTGTTCGCACGCGCTGACCGGGTGGCGGCCAGCGCTAACGGCGCGCGCACTGCGCTCGTCGGTGCGGCCAAGCTGCTCGGCGCGCTGAGCGAAGCCAAGGCCCGCAAGCGCCTGCGGCCGCTGCTCGACAAGAAGTACGAGCACGCCGTGCGCACCCACGCCCTGGCGGCGCTGGCGGCGTGCCTGCGCGGGCAATCGCTCACCGCCGCGGAGATCGCCGCGCTGCTGCCGCTACTGGCCGAGGACGACGAAGCCGGCATCCTGCGCCCGGCCATTCACCTGCTCGAAGACCAGACTCTCGACCGTTCTTATCTCCCGCAGCTCAACCAGTTGGCCGACAGCCCGCAGCCGCTGGTGAAGCGGTTCGCGGTGCACAAGCTCGGCGCCTTCGAGTCGGGCGGCGTGGTAAAGACCTTGATCGGCTATCTCACCGACGCCAGCTACGCCCGTCGCGATGAAGCCGCGGCCTCGCTGAAGAAGCTGCCGGCCGCCCGCAGCGCCTTGATCAAGGAGTTCGTCGCCTGCGACGACGAGCGCAAAGCGTGGACGCTCGCCGGGGTCTTGCTTGCTCACGATCGCAACTGGAAGCGCGACGCGCTGCAGGAGCTCTGGCACAAGCTACAGAGCGCGCTGGAAGAGCGCGAAGACCGGCTCTACAGCGCTTACTTCCAGTTCCTCAACACGCTCGATGACGCCTGGCTGGCCGAGCAGATTCGCTCCCGCGCCGAGCGCGCCCGCGGCAAGAAGGATTTCGCCGTCGCCGCCAGATGGCTCATGCTGCTTAAGGATACCCCGGCCTTTGACCCCGAGGCCAAATTCGCCCTGGCGCTGGCCGATCTCAAGGCGCGCCCGCGCGTGTTGGGCCCGGTCCGCCGTCACGATCTTGCTCTCGATCTGCTGCGCGAGCTGGCCGGCACCACCTTTCCCACCGCCGAGCGCCTGCGCAAGGATCGCGCGCTGAGCCCCGATGACTTGTTCTACGTCGCTTTCAACCTCGCCGAAGGCCGCGACGAGGAACCCGCCGTGGCCCGCGAGCTGTTGGAACATCTCGCCGACAAGCAGGGCCGCACCAAGGTCGGCAAGGCGGCCAAGAACAAGCTCAAGCTGCTGCGCGCGTGAGCGGCGGCGGCAGTGGCGAGCAAATGACGAATCGCGCGATTAAGCCAACTCGCTGACACCACCGCAAACCCCGCCTCCACCTGCGAGCGCCGGCCCCGCCTCGGGTTCGCCCTGGCCTGGCGTTCGCATAGTCCGTAACCGTTTTGTTTGAATGTCGGGAACACCTGCAACGTCAATGCACCCGTCAGTAACGCGCTACGCGCACTGGACTGGGGACGGACGGCGTATTCGCCGCTCGGGCGCCAAAATGCGGAGGGCAACATGACGCAGACCGTGCTGATTGTGGACGAAGACGTCAACGCGCGCATCATCGCCGAAACCTTGCTGCGAACGCGCGGCGTACCGGTGCGGATCGCCGCCGACGGCATCGAGGCGTGTGACTTGGTTCGCCACCAGGGTGCCGCCGTCGTGGTCTTGGATTTGGCATTGTCGGGAATGAACGGCCTGGAGGTAATCCGCCGACTGTGCGGCCGCTTCGAGCCGTTGCCGGCGCCGACGCGGCCATACATCATCGTGCTCAGCGATCGGGACGAGCCGGAGGTCGAGCGCTTCGCGCTGCGCTTGGGCGCGGACGTCTTCTTGCGCAAGCCGCTCAACCCGCGCGAGTTCGTCACCACGGTGGAGCAAATCATCAGCGGCGACGCCATGCCCCACGAGCCGATGGCGTACGCCGGCTAACTTTTCCCGCGGCGACGCCCGGCCGCGGGCATAGCGAATTGGCGCATGCCGGGGGCCGGCCTTTTCCCAGCAACAAGATTCAGCGCCCGACAGTGCCCGGGGCAAGCCCGGTTACGGATGCAAACCGGCGCCTTCGATGCCCATTTCCTCGGGTAGCCCGAGCATGCAGTTGAGGTTCTGAATCGCGGAGCTGGCGGCGCCCTTTCCCAAGTTGTCGAGCGCGCCGAACGCCACCACGCGGCCGCGGCGCTCGTCGACATCGACGCCGAGGTGCACGAAGTTCGAGCCCGCGACCGCGGCCACGCTCGGATAGGGCAGATATTGCCAGCTCACCTTGGGATCTTTTTCGAGCGTGTTGACGCGCACGAAGTATTCGCCCTGGTAGAAGTCCCGATACAGCGCCAGCACCTCCGCGCGCGCTACCGGGCGTGTCAGGAAGCCGTGGCAATTGGCGAGGATGCCGCGGGTGAAGGGGCAGTAGTAGGGAGTGAAATGGATGGCCACGGGGGCGCCGGCCACGCCGGCCAGCTCCTGCTCGATCTCGTAGGTATGGCGGTGTTCGACCACATTATAGGGAAACACAGTGTTACTGATCTCGCTATGATGTGTTGGCACCGATGGCTCGGCGCCGGCACCGGAGCTGCCCGACAGCCCGTCCACCACGATCCGATCCAATTCGATCAGGCGGGCTTTCACCAGCGGCGCCAGGGTGAGGATGGTGGTGTAAGCGAAGCAGCCCGGGTTGGCCACCAAGCGCGCCTTTTGAATCGCCTGGCGGTGCAGCTCGGTGGCGCCGTAAGGAGCTTCCTCGACCAAGTGCCAGGAGAGATGCTTGGCCTGGTATACGCGCTCGAACAAGGCCGCGTCCTTGAGCCGGAAGTCCGAGCCGACATCCACGACCTTCGCCCCTTGCTGCAGGTAGCGTTCGGCGCGATTCATCGACTCGCGCGACGGCATGCACAGGAACACCGCGTCACAGGCGGTGGCGTCCTCTTCCTTTACGAAGCGCAACCCGGCGCCGAGCAAATTGCGGTGAACGGCTTCGACCTGCTTATCGGCACGCGAGGTCACCCAGGCGATGCGATAGCGCGGATGGGTGAGCAGCAACCGCAGCAGCTCGCCGCCCGAGTAACCTGATCCACCGACAATGCCAACCGAGATATCCCTGGCCACGCGCGTTTCCTCCCGCGCCGCGCACTCTAGCCGGATCACGCCGGCAACGAAAGCCGCGGTGGGACGCTTGTCGAATCCGCGCGCTGGGGCAGTTACTCCAGCAGCTCCGCTTGCAATTCGCTCTCGGCCACGAACGCCGTCACCCGCAACAGCGCGCGGCTCTGGAGCAGCACCTGCCCCCACAGCAAAGACACGGTGACCCCGAAGGCGGAGGTGGCCGGCACGAACATCACCACCGAGCGGTACAGCAGGTAGCCGGCCCCGCCCAGCGCCACCAGCACGAGCGCGAGCAAGAAGGCGCGGGCGTCGCCCCGGACCACGAACCACCCGGCCCAGCCCATGGCCTGCAGCGCCCCCCCGCCCTTGCGCGCGGCGTACAGCCGCGCGTGATCGTGAATCGTCACCAGCAGGAGCAAGAGTGGGCCGCCGACCACTGTGGCGGCGGCGATGAGGTAGTAGCGCGCCATTTCGTCGGGGCTTTCTGCCAACCAGCGCACCCCCAGCCAGGTGGCCGACGCCAGGCCGCCCAACACCAGCAGCTCAGCAGCCGTCGCCAGCAGCCACAAACGGGCAAACACCGGATACAGCCCGAAGGCCCGTTTCCAGAACTCAGCCCAGGTGACCGCCGCCCGCGCATCCTGCGCCGTGCCGGCGACGCCGGCGTTGAGCGCAATGGTGACCGCGAGCTGAGTCAGCCCCAAGACCGCGCCCACCGCCAACAGCAGCGTCAACGACTCGCGGTGATAGTGCCACAGCTCGATCAGAAGGTTGAGGCTGAGATCCTGCAACAGCGTGCGCGTCGCCAGCGATGCCTCAAGCGCCTGATCGAGCCAGTGCCCGGCGGCGATGCTGAAGGCCAAGCCGAAGAGCGCACCGACCGCCCACAGCAAGAGCACCACCGGCCACCGGCGCACGGCGCCGGCCAAGCCCACTACCAGCACCCGCCCCATCACAGCCCCGTCAGCAAGTGCAGCAGGTTTTGAAACCAAAAGCCCCAGCGCCCGGCCAAGCGAATCACACCGCGAGTCCCGGTGGCGCGCATGCGCGAGTTGTTGATTAGGTTCACATCCAGTGGCAGCTTGCCGTAGCGGTCAATGAACGCATATTCGACCCGTTGCGGCCCGAGGTACTCGAAGCGGCGCCAGCGGTCGTGTCCGTCCCAGCGCTCCGCGGTCTCCGTCCCGTCCTCGAAACCAACGGTGATATCGACGGGCATGCGGACGCTGCCGAGACGTTCCACCACTACTTCGTTGCGGTAGCGCCGTTCCTTCACCGCCGGTGGGTCTTGCGCTTCCGCTGCCGGCGGCACCCGTACGCCGGCGAAGTCGGCCAACTCGTCGGTATCGACCCGAGTGACCGCATAGTCGAGCACGCCGGTGCCGTAGAGCGTCTGCTCAAAGTACCAGTCGAGGTCTTCGCCGGCGGCTTCGTTGAGCGCGTCGGTGAAATCGCGCGCGGTCGGATGGCGAAAGCGCCAGCGCTCGAAATACAGCCGCAGCGCCGCCCGCATGCGCTCGGGGCCGAGGTAGCGCTCCAGCGTGGTCAGGACCAGCGCCGTCTTGGCGTAGCTTACGCCGGTGTAGCTGCGCCGATCGAGGAATTGCCACGCCGCACGTGCCAGCGGATCATGCTGCGGGGCGGCCAGGTAGCTCCAGCGGTTAACCGACACCCCATCGAGCGCCAGCCCGAGCCAGTCGGCGTAGCTGCCGGGATGACCGTAGTGCTCGTCCATCACCTTGGTCTCGAAGTAAGCGTTGATGCCTTCGTCCAACCAAGCCGACTCGAACTCGTTGTTCGCTACCATGCCGTACCAGTACTGGTGGCCGAACTCGTGGATGGCGATCACCTCCGGCAGTCGCAGCGTCGCCGGCATCCACCAGGTGGTTCCGACGGTGATCAACGTCGGGTACTCCATGCCGCCGGCGGCGCCGCCGCCATGGCCGGGATCGACGATGGTCAACTGCGGGTAGGGGTAGGGACCGAGCCAGTCGCGCAAGCGCACCATCGCGGCTTTGACCGCCTCGAGGTGGCGGCCGGCCTGGGCCGCGTGCTGCGGTTGCAACAACAACCGCAACGCCACGTCATCGAACCGATCGGCGATTTCGACAAAGCGCGGATCGACCGCCCAGGCGAAATCGTGCACGTCCTCGGCATGTAGGCGCAGCGTCTTGCTGCCGTCGCCGTTGTCGCGCTCGTCTTCGATCACGCCGGTGGCGCCGACAACGCTGTCGCGCGGAACCGTCAGGCGGACATCGTAGACGCCGAAGTCGGAGAAGAACTCGGTGGTCGCGTGGTACTGATGGCAGTTCCACGTCCCGTTTTCGTAAACGCCGAGCTTGGGAAACCACTGTGCGACGAAATGGAACGGCCCGGCGTAACCCGTACGGGCAAAGACTTTGGGAAGCTTGGCAGTGAAGTCGATCTCGATGCGCGCCACCGCACCGGCGGCAACCGCCGACTCCAGCGGGACACGGATTACCGTGCGATCGTCGGTGTTGTCGTCGTCGGGATGGACGTACTCGATGGCAGCGGTGCGGTCGGCACCGTCGACCGCCAGCCGCGTGATCTCCTGGTAACCCCAGCCCTCGGGCTTGCGCCGCTGCCAGCGCCGCAGCTCGGCACCCGCCGCCCGCATGAAAGTGGAGCGATTGTTGGCGAAAGCATTGAGGTAGAGGTGGAAGTAGAGGTCAACCGCGTTTTCGGTGCTGGTGTTGTGCCAGGTCAGCACCTGGCGGGCGGTGACGGTATGTTGCGCCACGTCGAGGCGCGCGTCGATTTCGTAGTTGGCGATTCGCGGCGCCAGCGGCTCCGCTGCCGTCGCGGCGGCAGCAAGCCACAGCACCGCCGCCGCAATCTGTCTCGTCAGCCCCACCGAGTGGCGGTTATATACGACTAGGCGGCTGCCCCGCCACCCCCGCAAAGGGGTGCGCGACAAATCTGTGGGTAACGTGGTTCGGCGTTATGGCCGTCATTCCCGCGAAAGCGGGCCGTCATTCCCGCGAAAGCGGGAATCCAGTTTGGCGCTATGGACAAGCAGTTCTGCGTTTACATCCTGGCCAGCGCTGGCGGGTCGTAGCGAGCCGGTGCCGTGGATTCCCGCTTTCGCGGGAATGACAAATTGCGTCCCTTTCGGCCATGACAAATTGCGTCCCTTTCCGCCATGGGCCTCGGCCTGACAGTACACAGTACTGTCAGACTGGTGAGGATTTGCCCGGTCGGCTGCACGTTACCCACAGATTTGTCGCACACCCGGGCACTGGGGCGGGCCTCCGAGCGCTGGCCTCTGACCCCGGCCGCCTGCTATAGCGCGCGGCATGCGCGCGCTGGTGGTCTATTACAGCCTGCCACGGCTGGCGGCGACGCGGCTGCTGGCCGCGCTGACGCCCCGGGCCTACGTCGGGCCGCTGGCGCCGCTGGCGCTGACCGAGATTGCCGATCCGGTGTTGCCGGCGCCCGACTGGGTTACCATCCGCGCTCGCCTGTGCGGCTTGTGCGGCAGCGACTACAAGCAGGTGTTCCTGAAAGGCGCACTCGACAATCCCATGACCGCGCTGATCTCATTCCCGCAGGTGCTGGGCCACGAGGTCGTCGGCACCATCGAGGCAGTGGGGCCGGCGGTGACGGCCCGCCGGGTGGGCGAGCGCGTGGTGCTCAATCCTTGGTTGTCGTGTGCGCCGCGCGGCGTCTCGCCGGTGTGTGGCTGGTGCGCGCAAGGTGAGTACGCCCAGTGTGAGAATTTCACTCGGGGCGTGATTGCTCCCGGTATTCACACCGGCAACAGCCGCCATGCCACCGGCGGCTTCGCGCCGCTGGTGCCGGCGCACGAATCGCAGTGCCTGCCGATTCCCGACGGCATTAGCGACGAGCAGGCGGTTCTGGCCGACCCCTTCTCGGTCTCACTGCACGCGGTCCTGCATCACCCGCCGGTGGCCGGCGGCACGGCCTTGATCTACGGCTGCGGCACCTTGGGGCTGTTGTCGATTGCGATTCTGCGGGCGCTTTATCCCAGCGTCCGGCTTTGCGCGGTGGCGCGCTACGACCACCAAGCGGAGCTCGCCCGCCGCTTCGGCGCCGAGCGCGTCATCATGTGGCGGCCGACCGCCGGCGTCATCCAGGCCGTCAGCCAGTTCACCGGCGCCGAGAGCCAGCCGCCGTGGCACGGGCTACCCATGCTCAACGGCGGCGTCGACGTCGTCTATGACTCGGTAGCCTCGGCTGAAGCCCTCGAAGTCGGCGTCCGCGTCACCCGCCCGCGCGGGCGTCTGGTGGTCACCGGCGTCGAGATTCCGCAACGTTTCGAGTGGACGCCGCTGTATTTCAAGGAGCTGGCCATCATCGGCTCGAACGCCTTCGCCCTCGAAGACTACGACGGCCGGCGCCAGCACGCGATGCAGTGGTACTTCGACTTCATTCAGAACAAGCAGTTAGATGTGACGCCGGTTCTGACACACCGCTACCGCCTCGAGGACTACCGCGAAGCCTTCATGACCTGCTGGGACCAAGGCCGAGCGCGCGCAGTGAAGGTGCTGTTCGAGTACTGATCCGTCAGGTCTGCAAGCTCCGCCGGAGGCCGAAGCCGGCCGGCCGCTTGATCATCGCGCTCAATGCTCGATCTTCGGTTCGACCCAATTGGGCTCGCGTTTCTCGGCGAAGGCACGGGGGCCTTCGAGCTGATCGGGATGATCCCACATGCCCATCAGGTGGCGGCCGCCGGCTTTCATGGCCTCGGTCAAGCCGGCTTCGAGCGCGCCCCAGAGTGCGCGCTTTGAGGCGATCAGGGCGGTGGGCGAGTTCTTGGCGATCTTCTCCGCCAAGCTCTGCGCCTCGTCAAAAAGCCGCTCCGGTGGGTCGACGATCTGGCTGATCATCCCCAGCTCGTAGGCACGCTGGGCGCTCATGCGCTCGTACTTACCGGTCATGGCCATGCGCATGACGGCCTCGAACGGCATCCGCCGGGCGAGTCCGATGGCCTCGTACGCGACCACCTGGCCCACCGAGGTGTGCGGATCCATGAAGGTGGCGTTGCTGGCGGCGATGACGATATCGGCATCCGCGACGTAGTGCAGTCCCCCGCCGGCGCAGATGCCGTTGACCGCACAGATCACCGGCTTCTGCACGCCGCAGTGCCAGGAGGTCAGGCGCAAGTCGAAATTCTTCAACTTGTCGGTGGCGCGCTTCATTCCGCGCGGGTCGGCGGCGATCTCCTTGACGTCGACGCCGGTGTTGAACCCGCGCCCCGTGCCGCTGTTGACGATGACCCGCACGGCGGGGTCGCTGTCGAGTTCGATCCAGGCCTGAGCCGTCTCGTCCATTAACTTGGCGTTCATGGCGTTCAACGCTTGCGGGCGGTTGAAGATCAGCCAACCGACGCGCCCGCGCTTTTCAACGATGATGGTCTCGTATGCCATTCGGTGCTCCTCTCCGCTGCCGGCGCTACGGTGTATCACCGGCACCGGTGTCCGCAAGGGGCGACGCGCAGCGGCGTTTGCCCATCAGCCCGGCTCTCGCCTATGATTCGGCGGTAGTTGGTTGAGGTAGCTCAGCGCTGTCGGTCAAGCCACCGATAGCAAGGGGGAGTGCGTTGTCTCGCCTGAGCATGATACGCGACGCGACCAAGCGGCTGTACCCTTGGGTACCGGCAATGGTGCAGGACGGGCTGCTGTCCGCCTACTTCGTCGCCAAGGCGCGCCGGCTTCATGGCGCCGCCTTTCGCCGGCGGCTCGCCGCACTTACAGAGAGTGAGCACTTCGATGCCGCCGGGCTTGCCGGCGGGCAGGCGCTCGCGCTGGCCGCCATGCTGGAGGCCGCGGCGCACGCGCCCTATTACCGCCGCCTGTTTGCCGAGCGCGGGCTCGATCCGCGCGCGCTGCGCACGCCGGCGGACTTGGCGTTGCTGCCGTTGCTGGAAAAAGAGAGCGTGCGCCGGGCGGGCGACCAATTCGTCGACGCGCGGCTGGATCGGCGGCTGCTGCTGAGCGCCCGCACCAGCGGCACCACCGGCACGCCGCTGCAAATCTATTTCACCCCCGAGTTCGAAGCGGCCGAGGAGGCTTTTCTGGCGCGGCAATGGCTCTGGGCCAACTGCCCGTTGGCGGCGCGGCGCGTGAAGCTGCGCGAGGACGTCGTGGTGGTGGGCGAGCACCCGCGGCGGCCGTACCGTTGGAACCTGGCCTTGCGCGAGCTGCGGACGTCGTCATTCCATCTCTCCCCCGATACCGTGGCGGCCTATGTCGCGGCCATCCGCCGATTTCGCCCACTGGCGCTGGTGGGCTGGCCATCGACGGCGGGAACGCTGGCGACACTGATGCACGAGCAGGGCCTGGAGTGTCGCATCCCGTTCGTGTTCACCTCGTCGGAGAATCTGTCGCGCAGCCGCCGGGAACTGCTCGCGCGCGCGTTCGGCGCACAGGTCTTCGACCACTACGGACTCACCGAAGGCGTGGTCGCCATTCAACAGTGTGAGCGCGGCAGCTACCACATCATCCCGGAGTACGGCATCGTGGAGCTACTGCCGGTGGCGGGTGATCACTCGGGCGAGTTGCGCGAAATCGTCGCCACCGGGCTGCTTAATCGCGCGATGCCGCTGTTGCGCTACCGCACCGGCGACCACGTGCGAGTCAAGGCCGGAGCCCGCTGCGACTGCGCCCGGGCGTTTCCGGTGGTGGAGGAAATCGTCGGGCGCGATTGCGACTTGCTGATGGCGGCCTCGGGCGCGCGCGTGCCTGCCGCCGATATCGCGCTCGCCAATCTCGAAGGGGTGCGCGAGAGCCAGATCGTACAGGAAGAGGACGGCCGCATCTCGGTGCAGCTGGTGCCCGGCGTGGACTACCTCGAAGCGATGTCCGAGCGCGTGCGGCGTGAAGTGCGCTTCCTCGTCGGCGAGCTGCCGATCGAGGTTAAGCTGACCAGCGCGATTCCGCGCGAAGCTAGCGGCAAGTTCCGGTCGGTGATCTCTCGCTGCCGCCCCCGCCCCGGGCGCAGCCCGAGCTAATTGAGCGCGTGCGGATCAGTGCGGGCGATCAGGTCGCGCAGGCGCAAGGCGTGTCGGTCTTCGGCGTGGCAGAGCTGCTCGAACAACGCCGCGGCCTCGGGCAAGGTCTCGGCGAAATGGAAGGCGTCTTCGCGCAGCCGCTTGGCCGCCGCGCGGTGGCCTTCGAGGTCCTGCACCAGACGGCCCCAGTGATTGAGCGAGCCCGCAGCCGGGGTCTGGGCCGGTGAGGCACTGGCCGCGCCCCCGAGGGCGACCACCGCTTGCGCCACGCGCTGGGCCTCGGCTTCCTCCTCGTCCGCCAGGCGAGCAAGCTCGATGCAGCTGAGCTGATTGGGTCCCAACTGCGCGTGCCGGCGCAGTTGCTCGGCCCGCTGCACGAGTCCCGCGTGCGCCTGCTGCAGCTCCGGCAGTGCCTCGCGCACCATCACGCGCCGATCCCCGATCACCATTCTCGCCAAAGCCTCTCGCCAGCTCATACGGGCTCAGCCATTACTGGGACGGCACAACGGAGTCAACTATGGCAGAAAGCGGGCGCGGCGCGAGTTGATTGGCGCGCCGAAGTGGGTAGAACCACAGCCGTGGGGAGAATGCGATGATCAAGGGATACGCGGGTCGCGTCCTCGAAGTCGATCTGGCAAATCAGCGCTTCGCCTTCAAGCCGCTCGATGAGGACATTGCTCGGCTCTATATCGGCGGCAAGGGTTATGGCACCCGTTTGCTCTACGACATGACGGCGCCGGGCATCGATCCGCTGGGGCCGGAAAACCCGCTGATCTTCGCCACCGGCCCGCTCAACGGCTCGGTGGCGCCGCAATCCAACCGCTTCACGGTGGTGTGCAAGAGCCCGCTCACCGGCGGCATCGGCAACGCCGCCTGCGGCGGCTCGTTTGCGTACGGCCTCAAACGCGCCGGCATCGACGTCCTCGTGCTCACGCGCCAGTCGGCGAAGCCCGTGCGTCTCGAAATCGACGGCGACCGTGACACGGTCAGTTTCATCGATGCTGCCGGCCTTTGGGGCAAAGGCACCTACGCGACGCAGGCGGCGTTGGGCAAGAAGCAGCACCACGCGGTGATCGGACCGGCGGGCGAGAACAAGGTCCTCTACGCCGGCATCGTCTCCGAGGAGCGGATCGCGGGGCGCACCGGTGTCGGTGCGGTGATGGGCTCGAAACGGCTCAAGGCCATCTCCGTCAACGGCACGCGCAAGCTCGAGATGGATGACCCGGAGAAGTTCAAAGCCTACACCAAGTGGGTCCGCGAGCTGTTCCGCGAGCACCCGATGCTGGGCGAGAATCTCAAACGGTTTGGCACCGCCGGCATCGTCAACACCACCAATGCCCGCAACATCATCCCCACGCACAACTTCAAGTACGGCCATTTCAAAGACGCCATCAGCCTCTCCGGCGAGTACATGGAGGAGCACGAGCTGGTCGGCGTCAAGTCGAGCTGCATTCACTGCCCGGTGACCTGCGGTCGCGATGTCATGGTCGAGGGCGTCGGCCGGGTCAAAGGCCCGGAGTACGAAACCATCGGGTTGATGGGCACCAACCTGGAGATCGCGGATCTGAAGCAGGTCTCGGAGTGGAGCTACCTCGCCGACGATCTCGGCATGGACACCATCAGCCTCGGCGCCACGCTGAGTTTCACCATGGAACTCCAGGAGCGTGGCCTACTGGAAGCCGGCTTGCGTTTCGGCGACCCCAGCGGCGTGAGCGAGATGATCAAGGACATCGGTCATCGGCGCGGGCTGGGCAATGACCTTGCCGGCGGCGTCAAGCGCATGAGCGAGCAGTACGGCGGCAGCGAGTTCGCCATGCACGTCAAGGGGCTGGAGCTGTCGGCCTACGACCCGCGCGGCTCGTTTGCGCAAGGGGTCGAATACGCCACCAGCAACCGCGGCGGCTGTCACATTCAGGGTGCCAGCATGTACATGGAGTCCACCGGCCCACTAACGATCAACCCGCAGAACTTGAAGCTCAAGGCCGAGCTGCCGGTCATCCAGCAGAACCTGGCCTGCGCCATCAACTCCATGGTGCTGTGCATGTTCACCACCTACGGCATCGTGCCCAAAGCCGCGCACGCTTTGAACCCCAACTCATTGCTTCACAAAGCCATCACCACCGTGTTCGAGAACAGCGGGCCGGTGTTCCGCACGGTGATGGGCATCAAGGGGCGGCCGATGCTGTGGTTCGAGAAGTGGCTCACTTACATCACCGGCCAGACCTTCTCCTCCGGGCATCTGCAAGAGATCGGCGCCCGCATCTTCAACCTCGAACGCATGTACAACCTGCGCGAAGGCAAGAGCGCCCAAGACGACACCCTGCCCGCGCGCATGCTCCACGAGCCGATCTTCAAGCACATGCAGTCCGGCCATCCGCTCGCGCAACTGCTGCCGCGCTACTACAAGAACCGCGGCTGGGACGCCGCCGGCGTACCGACCAAGCGGACCCTGGAGCGGTTGCAGGTGAGGGTGTGAGGGGACGAGAAGACGGAGACGGACAAGACTACAACGGATTGGACGGATTGCGGGGGCGGGTCGTGCAGCTTGGCCGCGCGCGCCCTCGGCCGTCCTGTCCCCCGCCGTTTTGATCTTTCGCACTATCCTGAGCTATGCAGTGACGGACAGCCCATCTTTGGGGAGGTGCTCAGGAGACCGCAGATGCCGCGAATCTTCGACAACATCGACCAGTCACTGCTCCCGGCCCTGCGCGAGACGATCGAAGTATCTGACCGCGCCGACTTCTGCGTCGGCTACTTCAACCTGCGCGGCTGGGAGCAGATCGAGCGTTGCGCACGGGGTGAACCCGACAAGTGGGCCGAGCGATGCCATTGCTGAACGAGGCCGATACTCGCGCAAAGCTGATCGACCCAAAGATCAAAGCGGCTGGCTGGGGCGAGAGTCAGATTGAACGCGAGCACTTCGTTGTGAAGGGAAAGGCCTTCACGGCAGGTCGGATCTACCTTGTTGGCGAGGAGTCTCGTCGTCGGTCGCCGCGACGTGCCGACTACCTGTTCCGCATTCACAACGCGCTGGCGATCGCGGTTCTTGAAGCCAAGGACGAGTCGCACAGCGTCGATGCTGGCCTTGAGCAAGCCAAGGGCTACGCGATGACGCTCGGGCTCCCGTTCGCCTACTGCAGCAACGGGCACGGCTTCGTAGAGTTCGACTTCTTCCTGAATCGTAGCCGGGAACTGGCAGTGTTCCCTGGTCCAGAGGACCTCCTGAGTCGCTGGCAGGCGCAGACCGGACATTCCAGGCTCGACGCCACCCTTGATAGGGCGGCCGAGGAGCAGGAGCGCACCGGGGGATTTGGCGGTCCACCACCGAGAGATCCGGTTCTTCAGCCACCGTGTCCGCAATCCGTCTGCGGCAAAGAGCTGCGCTACTTCCAGGAGGTTGCCGTCGAACGCGTGCTCAAGCGGGTGGTAGCCGGTCAACGGCGCATCTTGCTCACGATGGCGACTGGAACGGGTAAGACCTTCACCGCGTTTCAGGTTGTCTGGAAATTGAAGAAGTCGGGCTGGCTCAGAAAGCCGATCTTGTTCTTAGCTGACCGAATCGTGCTGCGCGATCAGGCCTACAACAACTTCGCACCCTTCGTAGACGACCAGTCCGATCCACGCTCCATCATTCGAGGCGGGAAGTGGAACCGCAACCGTGACCTTTATTTCGCCTTGTACCAGGCGCTCGACTCGGGCGACGGCGCGGAGCCGCTCTTCAAGAGCATTGCGAAGGATTTCTTCGGCCTGATCATCATTGATGAGTGCCACCGTTCCGGGTTCGGCAAGTGGAACAACATCCTGCAGCACTTCAGCGACGCAGCTCAGCTCGGCATGACCGCGACGCCGAAACGCTCCGAGAGCATTGACACCTACGACTACTTCTGCCGCGAAGAGCCCGAGGTGCCGATCGATCCTGACGACCCGTCGAAGGGAACCTGGAACCCACCCGCCTACCAGTACAGCCTTGGCCAAGGCATCGACGATGGGTTCCTCGCCACGTACAAGGTTCACAAGGTCCGAACGACCGTGGACAAGACCGGCTTGCACGTACAGGACGCCCAGACTCAGGGCGCCGAGATCTATGTGCCGGAGGGTGCGGAGCTACGCGACGTGTACCTCACACCACAATTCGAGCGCGAGATCTCGCTGCCCGACCGCACCGAGGTGATGGTGAACCACCTCGCTGGTCTCTTGCGCCGGTTCGGCCCGCGCGAGAAGATGATGGTCTTTTGCGTCGACATCGAACATGCACGGCTCGTGTCGCGCCTGCTGCAGAACGCCTTCGCAGATCTGGGCGACCCGCAGTACGCTGTGCCGATCGTGTCGGAAGAGGGTGACGCGCTCACCTGGCTGGAGCACTTCCAGGACAGCGACAAGAAGAGCCCGGTGGTGGCAACCACGGCGGAACTGCTGTCCACGGGCGTCGACGTTCCCGCTTGCCGGAACATCGTCTTCATGAAGACCATCTCGTCACCGCTTCTCTTCAAGCAGATCATCGGCCGCGGTTCCCGGGTGGACCCGAGCACCGGGAAGGAATGGTTCCGCATCATCGATTACGTCGGCGCGACACGTCTCTTCGATAAATGGGATCGGCCGCCCGGCGAGCAACCACCGGAAGTGAGCGGCGCGCGCACGGCTAAGATTGAAGGCACAGTGGTGGATGCAGACTCCGGTGCATTGATCGTCGGGGCGTCGGTCAGTGCACTGATTGGCCCCAACGAACAACAGGGGCCGTTTCGCACCGACGGCGAGGGCTGCTTCCACTTCACGCAGCTCCCCGCGGGGACGATTCGTATCTCAGTCAGCGGTGCTGACTATCGGCCGCGGCAGGTATCGGTCGAGACCGAGGCGGGCAGCGTGCAGACAGTCACCATCGAGCTCAAGACGCAAACTGGTCCGGTGGAGAAGATCCGAGTGCAGAATCTCACCGTGACCATTGCCGACGAAGCGACGTTCATGATCGAGAGCACCGGACAGCAGCTCACGCTCTGGCAGTACCTCGACTACACACGACAGAAGGTCGTCGGGCACGTGCCTGATTGGGCTAGGCTGCACGAGGTGTGGACCGATCCGGCGAAACGCGAAGCCTTTCTCTTCGACCTCGAAGCTGAGAGCGTCCACGCTGAAGTGCTGGCGGAAGTGCTGAACCAACCGCGAGCCGATCAATTCGACCTCTTGGCGCACATCGCCTTCGACAGACCGATCCGCACGCGTGACGAGCGCGCGGAAGGGTTCGTGAACTACGAACAGCACTTTCTCAACACCTATGATGCGAAGGCGCGCGAGGTCGTCTTGGCATTGCTCGACAAATACCGTCTCAGCGGGGTGACGGAGATCACCAGCCCCGATGTCTTCCGTTTGTCGCCGTTCCGTGAAATGGGGCAGGCACCCGGTGTCATCGAGCGCTTCGGTGGCGCGGAGTCATTGCGGCAGACGCTGACTGAGATGCAGCAGCGCTTGTATAGAAAGGAAACGGCATGAGCCGCGAGCAACTGGCGAACGACATCTGGCGCGCCTGCGACATCATGCGGCGCGACAACAACTGCGGCGGCGTCATGGAGTACCTCGAGCACCTCTCGTGGGTGCTCTTCCTGAGATTCCTCGATGAGCAGGAGACGATCTTCGAGGCAGAGGCCGGCATCGCTCGGCGCAAGTACACGCGCATCCTCTCGGGGCCGTACCGCTGGTCGAACTGGGTCAGCTCGGCGTTGGGCGAGAAGGACGAGAAGACCGGCAAGCGAAAGTCGCCGAAGTGGACGGCGGAAGACCTGCTCCGGTTCGTCCACGGCGACCTCCTGCCGCACCTGCAGAGCTTGTCTGGCTCGCCCGAGCGCGAGGTGATCAAGGGTATCTTCTCCGACCGCAACGTCATCGTGTGCGCGTCGCCGTACAATCTGAAGGACGTGTTGGAGATCGTCGACGGCATCGACTTCACGAACCAGGACGACATCCACACCGTCTCGCACGTGTACGAAGGGCTGCTCCAGAAGCTCGGCAACGAGAACAAGCTCGCCGGCGAGTTCTATACGCCGCGACCGGTGATTCGGTTCGTCGTCGACGTGGTAGCCCCACAGCTGGGCGAAACGGTGTACGATCCCGCAGCTGGCTCCTGCGGCTTTCTTGTACAGGCGTACGAACACATGAAGGGTCAGGAGAAGAGCCGTCGCGACCACGGGCGCCTGCAGCGCGAGACGTTCGTCGGCCACGAGAAGAAGTCGGTGCCAGCGCTGCTCGGCCTGATGAACATGGTTTTGCACGGCGTGATGACCCCCGACATCCGGCGGCGGAACACTTTGGAAGAAAACATCCGGAGCGTGTCCGAGCGTTTCGACGTTGTGCTGACCAACCCGCCGTTCGGCGGCACCGAGAACGCGCAGATCCAGCAGAACTTCCCGGTGAAGTCGAACGCGACTGAGCTGCTGTTCATCGAGCACGTCATGAAGAAGCTGAAGCCGCGTGACGGCGCGCGTTGCGGCATGGTCGTCCCAGAGGGAACGCTCTTCCGCGGCGGCACGTTCGCCACGGTAAAGGCGGACCTGCTCAAGGACTTCAACCTCCACACCGTCGTCAGCCTTCCGCCGGGCACGTTCGCGCCATACTCCGACGTGAAGACCGGTCTGCTCTTCTTCGAACGTCCCGGCCCGACGAAAGAGACGCTCTACTACGAGCTATCCATTCCGGAAGGCCTGAAGAAGTTCAGCAAGGGCAGTCCGATCGCCGATGAACACTTCGCCGAAGCAGGCGAGGTGTGGCGGTGTTGGGATGCCTACCGTCGCGGCAACGGGCGCAGACCAAAGCCTACCGAGAGTGCCTGGATCGAAACTGCCGAGGCTCTGGCGCAGCGCGGCTATGACCTGTCGGCCAAGAACCCGAACCGCCCCGAAGGCGCCAAGCTCCCGCACCCAGCGGAACTCACCGCGAGCCTTCTCGAACGGAACCGTGAACTGCATGCGATTCTCGAAAACCTGCATGCGATGTTGAGTAACGGTGAACAAGAGGCAGTTGAGGGGCCATGACCTTGGGAAACGGCGCAGCGAGTGTGGCCGCAGTTCCACCGGCGGCTGATCGAGAGGCGCGCGGCGCGCCCTGGGAACTACCGTGGGGTTGGGAGTGGATTCCGCTTGGAGACCTCTGCCACCTGGTTAACGGGCGGGCCTTCAAGCCGAGCGAGTGGTCGGATGTGGGGCTCCCTATTGTTCGGATTCAGAACCTGAACGATCCTTCGAAGCCCTTCAACTACTTCAATGGGGAGCCGAGCCCGAAACACCTCGTCAACGATCGCGACGTCCTCATCTCCTGGTCCGGAACGCCGGGCACGTCGTTCGGCGCGTTCCTGTGGAACCGCGGCAGGGCACTCCTGAACCAGCACATCTATCGAGCGGACCTCGACCATGAACGAAGCGAACCATTGTATCTCGTCCACGCCGTGAACGTGAGGCTTGATGAGATGATCCGACGCGCGCACGGCGGAGTGGGCCTGGGACACATCACCAAGGGCGAACTCGAACGAGTCCGTCTCCCGATTCCGTTTCCGCAAGAGCCAGAACGATCCCTGGACGTCCAGCGCCGCATCGTGGCGCGGATTGAGGCGCTGCTGGCCGAGATGAAGGAAGCCCGTGCCCTCGCCGAGGACATCCGCAGCGACACCGACCGGGTCATGGATGCTGCGGTGGAGGAAGCAATGTCCCAGTTGGGGCCGGGCAGGCAGGCACTGATTGAGGTGCTCGACGGAAAGCCACGAAATGGTTGGTCGCCGCAATGCGACAATGATCCGGCCGGCGCGCCCGTGCTAAAGCTCGGTGCCGTGCTAGGCTTTCGCTTCAACCCAGGGGCGATCAAGTACACGAACATCAAGGTCGACCGCAAAGCTCACTACTGGCTGAACCCCGGCGACATCCTAATCTCACGGAGTAACACCCCGGATTTGGTGGGCCACGCGGCCATCTACGGCGGGGAGCCGCATCCCTGCATCTACCCAGACCTGCTCGTGCGTATGCGCGTCAGAACTGATGCGGCAGACGCACAGTTCGTCGTCTACTGGTTGCGCAGCAGGGAGGCGCGCGAATACGTCGCCGCGCACGCCAGCGGCGCGAGTTCTACGATGAAGAAGATCACGCAAGGCGATGTCTGTGAGCTGCCGTTCCCGTACGTCTGCGTCGAGTTGCAGCGAGCAATCGTGGCGCAGCTCGACACGGTCCAAACCGAGGTCAACGAAATGTGCCGACTGCAAGCTCATGACGCGGAGTTGCTCGATCAGGTGGAGCAGGCGATCCTGGAGCGGGCGTTCCGGGGAGAGCTGTGATTACGGCAAACGATCGAATACATCTTCGCATCTCCGGGAAGACCCAAGCCTCGCCATGTGGTACGAGGAGGGGCCAATGAGGACAGGCGAATGACAGGGGCAACACCTCAGGTTCGTCTTATAGAGGCGTACCGTGCACCGGTTGGGCCGGCACGAATGCTGGGCCGGAGGACCGAGTCGACGCATGAGACCCGCCGATATCTTCAACGCCGCGTCCGGGAGCGACTGCGCATCGCTTCCAGCGAGCGGCAGATTGAAAGCTACGTTGATGAGCTTCGAGCCACTGGCTTCGATGTAGGTGGCATCGCAGCGGCAGCTCAGCAGAGCCCACCGCGCCCCTGGGAAATCGGTGAGGCGCTGGCTGAAACCCTCCTGGAGGATCACGAAGAAGCGTACTTTCCGTGGCCACCAGCGTGGGACAAGCGCACTGAATCAGCGAGCCTGCAGGGTCCAGACTTGGTTGGCCTACACGCGCCGAACCGAGCCCCGCGGCTGCTGTTCGGCGAAGTGAAGACCTCGTCGGATGTGGACGCGCCACCGAGTGTGGTGACCCATCGAGACGACGGTCTCCGGAGTCAGCTCCTGCGGATTGTCACGTCTGAGCGGCGTCGGCAGACACTGGTGGCCTGGCTCTCGGTGCGAGCTCGCAACCAAAGTTGGCAGGGAGCATTCAATGCAGCGCTTCGCGCTTATCTCGGGGACCCCAGTAACGCCGTTGTGATCGGCGTGCTACTGCGAGATACGTCGCCGACCGAAAGAGACTTGGAAACCGTCAAGTCGGCACTCGATGCGTGCGCTACGACCTTTGAGCTAGCAGTGCTCGCCTTCTATTTTGCGCTGGCCATCAAGGAGTGGCCGGAGGCCATCACTGGCACAGAGGACGCTCCGTAATGCCACCGCCTACTGAGGCCCTGGCCAGTTCAACGCTCCGAGAGGCATTCGGAACGGAGCGATATCGGCAAGCCCTCGGAGCATCGCGGGCGTGGTTGCTGCGCTCCGTGCTGGATCAAGTTGCCGCGGGCGATTCGTCGCAACTCGCAACGCTAGTAGACGAGGATGCGCTTCTGATTGAGAGAGCTCTCGCCGTAGCGGAGCTGTCGGCTTTAGAGCTGTTGGACGAATGGGCCAATGATCCAAAGGGACGCCGGGCCGCGTTATTTCGTGAGGCAGCGAGCGATGCATTTTATCTGGCCCGCGCGGTTCCGCTTCCACCCGACACAGATGAGGCCCTAAAAGCGTTCCTGCGCCTCGTGTCTTTTGCTGTTCTTGGAGACCGATCTGCGGATGCGCGTCGCTGGTTGCACGAGCATCCGTGGCCGAAGCCTGATTCGGATGCGCCGTGGGACGCGCGGGTGTTCCAGTTTGCCACCGACGCCTTCCTGCGAGTCGTTCGCAAGGAGGGCTGGCAGGATCTCCATCAGGTGGCCAAGGCAATTGGAGAACTCCGAACCCTTCAGACGACTTTCGAATCGTCCCATCTTAAGGACAGTGGCGACTGTGTGGATCGAGCCGCCCTCGAACTCGTCTCTCTCTATCACTTTGCGAAAGCCGTGGAGACCTTGGCCTCATATGCTGCGAAGGGTACGCCGACAAGTGTAGTCGATGAGCTGAAGTTCCATTACGCGCGTTCGATTCGGGCTGCTGGTGCCGCTGCGATCTTCGAACTGGAGATCCTCCTCCGATGGGTGCGTGCTGCGTGCCTCCAGGTTGCGCAGAACTCGGTCTGGTGGCTGCTCCGATCCTTCAATTCTCAGATCTCTCAGCACGTTCGGAACCTCGCCGCAGAAGCAAACGACCGGCCTCTACTGGAGCTGCTACCGCCGCAACGTCGAGCGCTACTCGACGAAGGGCTCCTTGATCCTGCCAACCGAGCGGTAGTTGTCGAAACACCAACGTCGAGCGGCAAGACGCTCCTCGCCGAGTTTCGGATTCTTCAGGCCCGGAACAGCTTCCCCAAGTGCTGGGTTGCCTACCTCGTGCCCACACGTGCTCTCGTGAACCAGATATTGCTGCGCCTGCGTCGTGACCTGGGGCCACTGGGTATCCAAGTAGAGAGTGCGACTCCAGCCATCGAGATCGACGTCTTCGAGGAGGAGCTTCTGGTTGTGGCAGACGAGGTCGATGTTCTCGTGACCACACCGGAGAAGCTGGACCTGCTTGTGCGGAGCCGTCAACGCGGTCGACCGCTTGGTCTCGTTGTTCTTGATGAGGCCCACAACCTGGGCGAGGGTGAGCGCGGATTGCGTGCTGAACTTCTTCTCTCCACTCTGAACCGAGAATGCCCCGACGCCCAGTTTCTCTTGCTGACGCCCTTCGTACCGAACGCTAGCGAACTGGCAACGTGGCTAGACGAGCAGCGTTCAAAAGCGATCGTCGCGCTTGATTGGCAGCCAAACGACTTCACTGTTGCCTACGCCTACGCAACGGGCCAGCGTCGCAGCTGGGAACTTCGCCTACGAACGCTGCACACGAGCCGCCCGGGTATAGAACTGGACGAAGAACTGGTTCTATCAGGGACGCCATCGCCTCTTGATATCCCCGTGTCGAAGGCTCGATCAAAGAGCGCGACAGCGGCTGCGATTGCGAAGTCTCTGTCGTCGCGCGGCACAGTCATTTTGCTCGCGTACTCCCCCCGGGACACTTGGAGCATTGGGGAACTGCTGTCGAAGAACATGCCCGACGTTGATCCTCCAAAGGATCGAATCGATCTGGTTCAGCGATTCCTGGCCACTGAATTGGGCAGCGACTTTCAGCTTTCTGCTCTGCTATCGAAAGGCATCGCCGTGCACCATGCGGGGCTGCCTCCCGATGTTCGGTTCTTGATTGAATGGCTTGCCGAGGAGGGAGAGATTCGGGTTCTTGTGGCGACGACGTCACTCGCCCAAGGCGTGAACTTCCCGGTTTCGTCTGTCGTCCTCGCTACGCATCAGCTGTATCAACCGTACGCCGGCCGCCAGGCCATGGCGCCGGCAGCGTTCTGGAACATCGCCGGGCGAGCTGGGCGAATCTTTCAAGAGACTCTTGGGCTCATCGTTTTCGCTTCTGTGGACGAGGAAGCCAAGGAGATCAGGGAATTCGTCGGACAGAACGTGACACAGCTCGCTTCGACCCTTGAAGCGATGGTTGAAGAGGTTCTGCAGCGCGGATGGGACCTCAACCTTGCGTCACTCGTCCGCAGCGATCGGCGCTGGTCTAGCTTCGTGCAGTATCTGGCACATGCCTATCGGTTGGCGGCCGACCATGGCAAGTTCATCGCCGATACAGAGAAGCTACTTCGAGGCACTCTCGGCTATCGCCGTCTGGCCGAGTCGCGACCCGTCGTTGCAGAGCAATTGGTCGACTCTGCCCGAGCCTACGCGGAGACATTGGCGAAGATGGGGCCGGGCATCGTGTCGCTGGTCGATACCACCGGTTTCTCCGGAGAATCGATCTTGGAACTGCTGTCCCGCAAGGAGCAGATTCCCAGCGACCCGACAGCATGGGTGCCGGGGAAACTCTTCTCCGGCTCAGTGAACGAGCTTCAAGGTATCATCGGGGCGCTCCTGCCGGTTCGAGAGTTACAGTTCGAGGCAGGTGGTGGAGCTGGGGGAAATGAGATCGCCACTGTGATTTCAAAGTGGGTGCTCGGGCGTTCCATCCGGAACATTGCCGAAGATCACTTCCAGGATGGTGGTGACATCACTGCGGCCATAACGGAATGCTGTCGTGGGCTCTTCCAGCGACTGATCCAGCCCGCAGCATGGGGCCTCGGCGCGGCGCAAGCTCTCGCCAGCATCGACACGGCCACGCTCTCTCCTGAGCAGGTCGAGGAGGTACGAACGCTACCAGCAATGGTCTATTACGGCGTGGACACGGTTCCTGGCGTGCTTATGCGATCTCTCTCCGTACCGCGCTCTGTGGCGGTACCGCTAGGTGAACGATTTGCGAGGGAGACTGCGGGAGGAACGGGGCCGCGGTTGCCACGGGCGCGCATATGGCTGGAGCAGCAGCCTGTGGCCACGTGGGAAGCCGTGCGGCGGCAGGCTGCGGCAGTATCCGGAGCCGACTACCGACGAGTGTGGCGAATATTGGCCGGTCTGGACCGGTAGCGCCAGCCAGGGGCCGCGTGCATGACCGGGGTGGAGTTGCAGCAGGCGATGTCTGCGAATCCCCTTTCCAACGGGTCGGCGTGGACGAGCAGCGTGCTTTCGTCGCGCTCGATGCCGTCAACGGGGAGGTCGACGAGATGTGCCGCCTGGAGGCCCGGGACGTCGAACTGCTCATCCAACACCTTCAGCGGGGAGTTGTAAGTATGGCAACGGCGGAACAGGTGAAGGCCCTCTTGAAGAGCTACTCGCAGGGCGACAGCGAGCACTTCGTCTCCGTTGCGCTCCAGATCGCCGCGCATGAGGCGCGTACCGGCAAGGGCAAGCTTGCACAGGAGCTCCGGAACCTCGTCGACGACATCAAGCGAAGAGATGCGGCGGGCAGGATTGGTGGAGCCGTGCCGATCGCGAGGCCGACGGGGGAACTGGCGGGCCTCCTGGCAGTGACCTATCCAAAGCCCCGCCTTTCGGAGATGGTCCTCAGCGACAAGACATGCGAGCAGGTCGAACGCGTCCTGCGCGAGTACCGCCAACGCGACAAACTGCGCGCACATGGCCTCTCCGCTCGTCGCAAGCTCTTGCTGATTGGACCGCCTGGCTGTGGCAAGACGATGACCGCATCTGTCTTGGCCGGCGAGCTGAAACTGCCGCTCTTCTCTGTGCAGCTCCACGGGCTGATCACCAAGTTCATGGGCGAGACGGCGGCCAAGCTGCACGTGGTGTTCGAGGCGATGAGACAGACGCGTGGCGTCTATTTCTTCGACGAGTTCGACGCCATCGGCGCCGATCGCGGCACCAAGAATGACGTCGGCGAAATCCGGCGCGTCCTCAATTCGTTCCTCCAGTTCCTGGAGCAAGATGACTCCGAGAGTATCATCATCGCCGCAACCAACTACGTCGGCATGCTCGATGAGGCGCTGTTTCGGCGCTTTGACGACGTCATCCGCTACGGGCGACCTGCAGACCGCCAGGTTGACGATCTCGTGCGCAACCGGCTCGCGGGGCTTCTCGTGAAACGACCCGACTGGGCACACATTTGCAAAGCCGCGGCTGGTCTGAGCCACGCTGATATTGCCCGCGCCTGTGACAACGCGGCCAAGGACTGCATCCTTCGCGGGACAAAGCGCATCAACACGGCGATGCTTGCCTCGGTTCTCGGCGAACGTCGCGGTTCGGAGCACTCTGAGGGCGCTCACGATTCGCGCGTCGGCTGATCATGGCCAACCTGCCGCATCTCTTTCCGCCGGGAACAGCGGCCGCCAAACAGTACACCTACGCTCGGGAGGTCAAAGGTAGGCCACTCAAGGTCCCAACTCGTGATCGCGTACCACACGGGACCAAGCTGATCCACGGCCTACGAGACGCGGAACAACAACGAACAGCTCTACATCCGCACCGGCAACTCGACGCGGTTGCTGACGACGAAGGAAGCCATCGACTACTGCAAGAGTCGGTGGAAGATAGCATGATGGTGCGGCACTACGGCTTCACGGACGAGGAGTTCGACCTTTTCGCCAACTACGTCATCAGGTACCGCCTGGACGGCGAGGCGGACTGATGCCGCGAAAACCCGCCAAGGTGAAGACATCCGAGCATGGCCTGAACTTCACCGCCCTGGTCGAAGCGGTCCGGCAGGTGCACGAGCGAAGCGCCGCCACAGCTGCTCGTGCGGTGAATGTGAGCCTCACCCTGCGTAACTGGCTCATCGGGCGGCACATCTGCGAGTACGAGCAGCGCGGTGCTGACCGCGCCGAGTACGGCGACCGTCTGCTGGAGCGGTTGGCCGAGGCGTTGCGCCGGAGGGACGCGGACATGTCCGCCCGATCACTCCGGCTCTACCGCCAGTTTTACCTCGTCTATCCCGAGATTTGGCAATCGGCGATTGCCAAGTCCTCAGGCAGCCACTTGTCGGAACCGATTTGGCGGTCACTGATTGCCAAATCCAGCACAAGCGGTCTTTTCCGGGAACCGACGACTCCCAAATCAAAGACATCCCGACGACTGGGGATTGATGGGCGCCTGCTCATCGCTCGGCTTTCGTTCACCCATCTGGCTGAACTCATTGCCATCGACGACCCACTCAAACGCGCCTTCTACGAGGTGGAATGCATTCGCGGCAACTGGTCGGTGCGGGCGCTCAAGCGCCAGATCGCGACCCTGTACTTCGAGCGCTCGGGGCTCTCCACCAACAAGGAAGACCTTGCGGCGCTGACCCACGGCGCCGCCGAAGAGGCCGAGCCGAAACTCGCTATTCGTGACCCCTATGTTTTCGAGTTCCTCGGCCTTCGGCCAAAGGAGGCGGTCAGCGAATCCGACCTGGAGGATGCCCTGCTCGACAAGCTGCAGGACTTTCTCCTGGAACTGGGCCACGGCTTCTGTTTCGAGGCGCGACAGAAGAGCATCGTCATCGGCAAGACGCGCGGCTTTGTGGACCTCGTCTTCTATCACCGCGTTCTCAAGTGCCATGTGCTCATCGAGCTGAAGGTCGACGAGTTTCGCCACGAACACCTTGGCCAGCTCAACACCTACGTCACCTGGTGTCGGCGGCACATGATGGCCGAACACGACAACCCGCCGGTGGGCCTGCTGCTCTGCACGCAGAAGGACCATGCTCTGGTGGAGTACGCGCTCGCCGGCATGGACAGCGGCCTGTTCGTCTCCAAGTACCAGCTCGAACTGCCGAGCAAGGAAGACCTGAGGCGTTTCCTGGAGGAAAAGCGCCGGGAGATGAACGACCGTGGATAAACATTGCCTTGCCCGAGGGGGGGATCTCTATCCGGACATCTTGTGTACCCGCCTTGGAGAAGACGCACCAGCAACGCTCACGGCAATCGGCTCCCTGGCACATCTCGCCCAACGCAAGACAGCGCTCTTCTGCTCCGCGCGCACCCCCGGCCACATCATCCTCGCCGCCTACGACCAGGCCGCGCGCTGGCGCGACGCGGGCCGCTGCGTCATCAGCGGCTTCCATTCCCCGGTGGAGAAAGAATGCCTGCGCATTCTCCTGCGCGGCCGGCAACCCGTCATCATCTGCCTCGCTCGCGGAGTGGAGGGTATGCGCCTGCCGGCCGAATGGAAAGCGGCGATGGCGGACAACCGATTGCTGGTCCTGTCGCCGTTCCCCGCATCGGAACGACGGGTGACCAAGAGCCTGGCCACGGACCGCAATCGACTCGTGGCTGCTCTAGCCGATGAGGTCGTGTTCGGCCATATCACACCGGGCGGCCACCTGGATGAATTGAGGTGGCTCATTGTTAGCTGGCGAGTTCCCCAGCGCGTGCTCTCGGATGGAGCCGAGCTACCGTCATGAACACCGTCGGCAAAGACCTCACCCCCCAACTCGCCATCACCTTCCACTCCCTCGATGGCAAAGACCTCTGCCGCGTCACCATCCAACCCAGCCCGCGGCCGGTGTTCATCAAGGAAGGCCAGTTCGAGCACCTGTACATCCGCACCGGCAACTCGACGCGGTTGCTGACGACGAAGGAAGCGATCGAGTACTGCAGGACGCGGTGGAAGACAGCGTGATGACGCGGCACTGCATCAACTACGACATCAAGTACCGCATGGGCGGCGAGGCGGAGGCCGAGGACGAATGACCTACACGTTGACGGCGCATGCGAAGAGGGTGCTGGCGGAGAGGGAGATCCGGCTCGATTGGCTCGAACGCACACTGAACGATCCGGTGTTGCGCCGACCCGATCCGGACGATACTTCGATCGAGCGTCTCTATCGCCCGATCCCTGAGTTCGGTGGGCGGGTGTTGCGCGTGGCGGTGAACTCCACGGTTGCACCGGCCCGCGTCGTGAGCGTATTCTTTGACCGGAGCATGAGAGGCAAACTATGAGACTCCACGTGGACCAGGAAGCCGATGCGCTGTACCTGCGCTTGGACGACTCGCCAATCGTCGAATCCGAGGAGGTCTCCCCAGGTGTGGTGTTGGACTTCAACGCCGACAATCAGGTCGTGGGCGTCGAGATTCTGCGCCTCTCCCAACGCGCCCCCGGGCTGGATGCGGGCAAGTTGGTGTTCGAGACGGCGCGAGCGACCGCGGCGCAGTAACGCCACACACCGGACCATCGGTGCATCATTGCGCCGAGTGTTTGGCGACGGCGTTGTCCACGGATGACCCCGTTGACCGTTGTGGCCGGTGCTCCCAGCTACCCAGATCGATTGCGAGAGCGCCTGGGTGCAGACGCGCCCGCGGAGCTGAGGTTGGTGGGCAACCTCGACGGGCTGGACCTGCCGAAGACAGCGCTCTTCTGCTCCGCGAGCAGTCCGGGTCACACCATCCTCGCCGCCTACGACCAGGCCGCACGCTGGCGCGACGAGGGCCGTTGCGTCATCAGCGGCTTCCATTCCCCGGTGGAGAAAGAATGCCTGCGCATTCTCCTGCGCGGTCGACAACCCGTCATCGTCTGCCTCGCTCGCGGATTGCAAGGCATGCGCCTGCCGGCCGAATGGAAGCAGCCGCTGGCGGACAATCGGTTGCTCATCTTGTCGCAGTTCCCCGCCGCGGCGCGACGGGTCACCAAGGACCTCGCCACCGACCGCAATCGCCTCGTGGCGGCGCTGGCGGACGAGGTCGTGTTCGCGCACGTCGCCCCGGGAGGGCAGGTTGATGAATTGAAGCAGCTCGTCACGCGCTGGGGCATCCCGTACCAAACGGTCGTAGGATGAGAACCGTGGCGCTCAGGCCGGCTGCCGGATGTGACTCGACCGCCCGTTGACAGCCGCAACGGAAATGGGTGAGAGGAGACCTCTATGGATTCCGGAACGCCAACGCTGCGCTCTCGCGAGCGTTGGTACCGCAAGCTGGCGCGCCGTCCCGAATACGCTGCCGGCGTCACGCTGTTGGGATTATTGGCGGGGGTGCTCGGCTCTGTCTACAGCGCAGACATCGGGCGCGCGTTCCCATTTTCATGGATTGGTGGCACGGTTCCATAGCCGCCCGCTCTCTTCTGGGGCGCCGCGATCCTCACCGCCCTGTTCTTCTTTCTGCGCCAGGGAGCCATTGACGCTGCTCGCCGAGAATCGGAGGAGAACCTCGGGCGTCGTTCGGATGAGCTGGTGAAGCTGATTAGCACCCTCCCTCCCAAAGGGTTTTTCTCCACGTTCCAGCGATTGTACTGGCATTGCAGTGCCGTGCTGACAGATGTCCTCAACGTGCCGGCCGAAGAGCTGCCTGCTGCATCCGTTGAACGCGCGATTCGAATCGTACTGAGTGAGGTTGCAGCGCTGGCGCATGACTTCGACGGCAGAGCCAGGGACGTGTTGTACGCTGCCAACATCATGCTGTTTCGGCCTGGCGAATCGCTGCCCTCAGGAAGGACGGCATTGACCGAACGCCTACGCTTTGCCGAACCCGAAACCGACCTGACCGCCCTGGAAGGCGTCCTGGATCTGTGCGTGGAGCTTTCGACCACCACGCAAGCGGAAGACTACGGCCCCGATAAGGATCTGCAACCGATGGCGCTGCCTGTGCCCAGAGTCAAACGTAGCCCCGATGGGCGGCGAAGCCGCGTACTGCCGGGAGCGCCGCGCGCATATTCTGAACGTCTGTTGGACATTTACGCCGACACGCACACCCTGGGACAATGGTGCCGCGAGAAGGGCGACTTCAGCGAGACCGTGTGCACGCAGGTCGATGACTACTTCCGCAGCCAGCAGTCAGTGCGCAGCTTCGTGGCGGTTCCGCTGATGCAACTGCGCGACGCGCGACCCCTGGCGGTGTTGAACATTCATCGCAACAGCGAGGGAATCCTGCGAACGAGAGCGGGATCGGACCCCGAGGTTTTGGATCAGTTCTCCGCTCTGCTCGGTCCGTTTTCGTCGACGTTGCTCTTGTTGCTGGCGCGCCTGGATCGATCGACGGCGCTCGGCGCACCATCTGTGTCGGGCAGCCAAGGGGTGCGGCATTAGCGTGTTGCCTATGCTATGTCTTTTCGCCCCGGAGGAGGCACATGATGCGAGACACGAAGATCACCGTTGAGGAGCTCAACCGCAGGCTCGACCAAACTGCCCGAGACCTGAAGCAGTTCATCTCCGAGCCCGACCGTCGCGAACGCTCGGTTGTCTTCCGGGACGGCGACCACGTGTCGGTGCGTATTCTGCCGAACAAGCCGGACGACGAGTAGCGCTGACTCCCTGATGATGTGAGCGCCTGTGCGCGCATTCGCGCCTCTGATCGGCGTCAACGACGACGCCACGGTCATCGGCCTGCAGTACGATTACCAGGCCGTCCACAAGAAGAGCCGCGACGGCTACGAGCTGTTCCTCCATGACCTGTTGCTCAACAACGTCGGCAAAGACCTTACCCCGCAGCTCGGAATCACGTTCCACTCGCTCGACGGCAAAGACCTCTGCCTCGTCGCCATCCAACCCAGCCCGCGCCCGGTGTTCATCAAGGAGGGCCAGTTCGAGCACCTCTACCTCCGCAACGGCAATTCGACGCGGTTGTTGACGACGAAGGAAGCGATCGACTACTGCAAGACGCGGTGGAGGTCGGGGTGATGCTTGCAGACGCAGCCGAGATCCCCTACCGCACGGGCCGCGGTGCAAATGGGGCGGCCGGATGAAGCTGCCCAACGCGCATCTGGCGGTGGTCGAGCGCGAGAAGATCACCGGCTACCTGCTTAATCCTGCGCATCCCGATAACGGTGGCAAAGCCGCCTTCTTCCAAGCACAGGGCTTCAAAGGCAGCGACTGGCAGACGCTGGCCGACGCCTTTCGCAAGCTGGCCGTGAGCGACGACGTCACCGAAGCTGTGGAATCAAGGCACGGTCGGAAGTATATTCTCGACGGTCGTATTGAGACCCCAAGCGGCAAGGTGTCAGTTGTGCGAACTGTTTGGATTGTAGATCGAGGGCTTGACGCGCCGCGACTGATCACGGCGTATCCGCGTGAAGAATGAGAGGGAGCCATGATTCGCGAACACGAACGCGTAGTGCTCACAACCCCAGCCCCTAACGAAGGGCTCGAACCTGGTGACGTTGGAACCGTGGTGCACGTATACAGGGACGGCGAGGCATATGAGGTGGAGTTCGTTGCCCTCGACGGGCACACCGCGGCGGTGGTTACCCTTGAGGCATCGCAAGTTCGGCCGGTCTCGCATCGGGAGATCACCCACGCTCGCGAATTCTCGGCAGCTAGCTCGTGAACTGTGCCAGCGCGGACATCCTCCAGACGTCACCCCGCAGCTTTCGCCATCACGTTTCGCGCCCTCGGCGGCAAAGACCTCTCCTGCGTCGCCATCCAACCCCGCCCGCGCCCGGTGTTCATCAAGGAAGGCCAGTTCGAGCACCTGTACATTCGCACCGGCAACTCGACCCGGCTGCTGACGGCGCCGGTGTTGTGGCATTGCTGGCGCAATAAACGAATTCCCGCGAAGAACTTGGATGCCCAGCCGTGCCTGGGCTATAGGACGACAAGGGAGGCGCGGGATGACTAACACGATGCGTGCGGCCGCGAGCCGCCGGACTTTTCTCAAGGCGGTGGGAGGCGTGCTCGGCGCCGCCACCCTGCCGATCGGCGCAACCCTGGCGCGGGGCGAGCGGGAGGCAACCGAGCCCGACGTGGTTGTGATCGGCGGCGGCTTCGCCGGCGTCACCGCGGCGCGCGAGCTCGGTCACGCGGGCCTGCGTGTGCTGCTGCTCGAAGCGCGCAACCGACTCGGCGGGCGTACGTTGACCACCAAGGTCGGCGAAGAGATTTTCGAGCTCGGCGGCACCTGGATCCACTCAACGCAGCCACACGTGTGGGCGGAGGCCAACCGCTACGGTCTCGAGCTCGTCGAAACCCCGGATGGGTTTCCCGAGCGGATCGTGTGGTGGGACGGCGAGCAGACGAAGGAAGCGGGAATACTGGACGCCCTACCGCTCGTCGGCTCCGCGCTCTGCGCCAGCCCCGACGACGTTGTCCCCGAAATGCCCTTGCCCGTGCTGCATGCCTTTGCGCTCCTCGACCAAGTCATGTCGAAGTTCCATGCGGAGGCAGCCACGGCCTTTCCGCGGCCGTTCGATCCGTTCTTCTCCGACGCCTGGCAGGCGAGCGACCGCCTCTCGATCCGCGATCGGCTCGACTCGATGGGCCTCTCCGCATCCCGGCGCGCGCTGCTCGAGGGCGTGCTCGGCGCTAGCGCACACGGAGCCTTCGAGGAGGCCGGCTTGGCCGACATGCTCCGCTGGTGGGCGCTGTCCGGAAGCGACCTGCAGCGCTACTCCGACACCGTGGCGCGCTTTCGCTTCCGCCAGGGCACCTCACGCCTGATCGACGCCATGATCGCCGATGGCAAGCCCGACGTGCGCCTGCAAAGCCCGGTGACCCGCGTCGTGCAAACGGGCGGGCGCGTCGAGGTCACGATCGCCGGCGGCGAGACGTTTCGCGCACGCGCCGTGATCGCAGCGCTTCCCATGAACGTTCTCGCGAACATCGACTTCTCGCCCGCGCTCGACCCGGCGAAGATCGCGGCGTCAAAGGAACGGCACGCCGGAGCCGGCGTCAAAGCCTACATCCGCGTGCGCGGCGAGGTGCCGAGGCTGCTCGCGCTCGCGCCCGAGCCCGAGCCTTTCTCGACACTGATGACCGCGCACGGCGGCAAGGACGGCGGCGTGCTCATCGGCTTCGGCACTGATCCGAAGAAGATCGACATCCACGCGACCGGCGCGGTGCAACAGGCGGTTCGGCGCTTTCTGCCGGCCGCCGAGGTCACCGAGGTCTTCGCTTACGACTGGCATCTGGATCCCTACTCGCTCGGCACGTGGTGCATTCTTCGCAAAGGACAGATGACGAAGTACTTCGCCGCTCTTCGCGCCCCCGAGGGGCTCGTGCACTTCGCCGGCGGAGACTTTGCGCTCGGATTTCGCGGCTTCATCGACGGCGCGATCGAGAGCGGCACACGCACCGCGCGCGTGGTGATCGAGCGCCTCGCAGGCAGTCTCGCGCTTGGGGCAGAGGCGGAGACGGCACCGGCGGCCACGGCGGGGGCGCCAGGCGAAGCCGCCTTCGAACCCTGCGCGGTGTGTCACTCGGTCGACGAATCGGGCAAAGCCGGCATCGGCCCGAACCTGCACGGCGTCGTCGGGCGCAAAGCCGCCAGCGACCCGTCGTTCGCATACTCCGAAGCGCTCCGCAGCCGCGGGATCACGTGGACCGAGAAGGACCTCGACGCGTTTCTCGCCGACCCGCAGGCCTTCATCCCGGGCACGCAGATGCCGTTCACCGGCCTCAAGGACCCGGCCGATCGCGCGGCGGTGATCCGGTTCCTGCTCAGCGCGAAATAGGTCGCGGCGCGGACGCAGCCGGCGCGGCTCCGCCGTAGCCACCTCGGCGCCGCTCGCGCCGTCGAGCGACGCGGTGGGCTCGTGGGCAAGAACGACCCGGCAGTTGACACCGCGGCAGCAAGAGCGCCCAGCCGGTTTTGGCGGCTCGGATGAATACTACTCTTTATCATGATAAACGGGAGCCATGGTTATCGAGCGACATCTGCGGCTAGATCCCAAGCGCAGCTGTCTGCTGTTGGGTTGGCGACGCGTCGGCAAGACCACCTTTTTCCACGCTGCGTGCCCGGACGTCACCTCGGTCAGACGTCTGAAGCGTCTTTGCCGCTTGCTGGAGTCAAGAAGATATTCACAACACCTCGGCGGTCGCACAGGCAAGCTGCGTGCAGCACAGATTTTCCACTAGCCGGAGAGCGGATCAGGCGGTATAGGCTTCCAGCCCCTATGTCTTGATGCGGCCTCGTACGGTCATGACCCCGTTTATGGTGGCTCGACCGTGCTGCGCCGCGCTGCCCGCGGTGTTCGACATGCCGTTCGACTGCCGCCAGACCAGCTCGTCGACGGCGACCTCCTGGTCGCTGTCGCGGTCACCGGTGCAGGTCTGGGCAGCCGCCGCGGGGGCAACCGGAGAACCTCACCACAGAGAACGCAGACGGCGCAGAGGAGAAGCAATTGGCGCCCAGGGTCACCCGGAAGACAGCTCTCGCACCCGTCAACAATGATGCCATTCGCTTGGCCTTCCGATCTTGAGGGCGGGAGCGGTGCTCCCGCCGCACTTCGTCGCGATCGCGGCACGTCGTTGATTTCCTCCGGGTGGAGCATTGCTCCACCCCTCCGAGTTTTTCACAACCTCTGAGCGCCCGAAGCGGCCGCCGCCGGGTAACTCACCTAGTGCCAGCGCGCCCCGGCTAGCGCGCGTTGCCGGCGGTTTCTGCCTTCAACCGGTCGAGGTCGGCGTGGGTGACCGCTTTGTGCGGCTCGCGCTGCAAGAACAACAGCACGCCGCCGGGAATCGACAGCGGGAGCTTCTCGATCCAGAAGCCCAGGTGGCCGATGAGGAAGGCCTTGACCGCGCCGGCTTTCGAGCCCAGCAACCAGACGAAGACAATCTCGCGAACGCCTTCGCCGGAAGCCGACGGGAGCACGAAAGTGCCCAAGGTCATGACCGCGCTGGCGAACAGCACTTCGAGCGGCTGCACGTTACCGGTGTGGATCGCGAGCGCGTTGCAGAAGTACATCAACGTCGTCGTAATCTGACCGAACACGGCCAGCGCCACGGCTGCCAGCAAATGGCCGCGCCGGTGCGCGTAGGCAGCGGCGGCTTCGATGACGCTGAGGAGAAAGCGCCGCAGGCGCGCGGATGGTACGATGTTCAACAGCCCTTTGAACCAGGACGGCTGCAACAGCACCAGGACGGCGAACACCACCGCCCCCGCTAGGGGAATCTTCATCGCCGCCACTAGCTCGCCGAAAGATTGACCGCGGGTAACCGCACCGGCAAACGGCATAAACAGCAGGATCACCACCAGCAACGCCACCAGCCCGATGACGCGCTCGACCGCCAGTGCGGTGGTGCACTGAATCGGTTTTCGCGTCACGCGGATGGTGTCGTACAAGCGCCAGCCGTCCAGCCCCATGGTCGACGGGGTGACGATGCCGAAGTAGCGACCGATGAAGTAAGTACTGGCCAGAAAGCGAAACGTGAGATCAATCCCTTGCCCGCGCAGGAGGATTTGCCAGCGCCAGATGTTGGCAAAGATGCCGGCAAGCTTGACCAGTATGGCCAGCGTGAACCAAGGCACGAACAGAGCCAGGTCGAGCGCACGCACCTCACGCCATAGGTCGGCAACTTCCACCGGCACCAGCTGCCACCCGTGCACCCGAAAGTAGGCGGTGTCACGGGCTTGGCTCCGCGGTACGGCCACGAATTCATCTTGCAGCAGCACGAACACGTACGCCAAGCGGCCATCCTGGCAATGACGAAAAGCCTTGAAGGGCTGTGCCGCGCCCTCGCTGCGTACAAAGACACGCCGGTCGGCGCTCGCCACGCAGACCTCGTCCGGGCTCATCGGCACTCGCGGCGGCGGCAGCTCGCGGCCGGCCAACCGGGCTTTGAGGCGCCCGACGACGCCCGGGTATTGCGGGTTGGCTGCTTCAAACGTGCCCGGGCGGTCGAGCAGGGCAACCGGCACAGCGCGGTAGCCGCCCCCGATCTCTACGAAGATGGCAACGAAGATAGCGGCGGTAACGGCCAGCTTGGCGGCGCCTTTGGCAATGGTACGAAAACTCATCGGCAGCGGCATCCTATACGGGTACGCCGCGACGAAAGCAACGCGGCAAGCCCGACGGTCAGCGCGGAGATAACCGCAGCTCCAGCCCCTCAACCGCGGCGCGACTATGAGGGAAGATAGTGCGGGCGAGACGTTCGAGGCGGCGAATCTCGGCGTCGTCGTGCTCGGGATCGTGATGGTACAGGATCAGCTGACCAACACCGGCGGCGCGCGCGGCCTCGGCCGCCATCCGCACCGTACTGTGCCCCCAGCCAGCCCGCTTGAGATGCGCCTGGTGGTACTCCCGATCGGTGTACTGGGCGTCGTGGATCAGTACGTCAGCCCCACGAGCAAAGGCGACCACATCGCCGTATCCGCCTTTGGGCGCCTCGACGTCGGTGGCGTACACCAACGAGCGCCCGCCGCATTCGATGCGATAGAGTATCACTCCAACCTTGGGATGAGCCCCACTGGCACGTGCCCACACAGCCACGGGCGCAGCCCCTGGGAGACGCAGGCGCTGGCGCGCTCGCAGCGCACGCACGGACACGCGCGCCGGAAATTCCGAGAACGACACCGGAAAGAAGTGCCGCGACATCGTGCGCGCCAGCAGCCGCCTGAGCGCAGCGCCGGTACGGCCCGGGCCGTAAACGTGACACCTCCAGCCGGAATCATGGGCCGGGGGGAAGAACCGTAGCCCCTCGATGTGATCGAGATGGAGATGGCTCAAAAAGATTCGGACAACCCGGTTACCGCGACGGTGCAGCAACTCGCGCCCGAGGCCGATGATACCGGTGCCGGCGTCGAGAACGATAGTGTGGCCGGCCGCCGTGACTTCGACACACGAGGAGTTTCCGCCAGTGGCGGCCGTCGCCGGCCCGGGGGCGGGATAGCTGCCGCGAACGCCCCAGAACCTGACGCGCAGCGCGGGCGCGCCCCTCACTTGACCTCCATCACAGTAACTCCGTCCCAATCCGGCGGCGGTGGTGACTCCACCATGGCGCGCGCACGGCCGAGATACAAGCGGGCGGGGCCATCGCCGGGGCGCTCTTCCAACACGGCGGAGAACGCGGCGGCAGCCTCCTGCCAGCGCTGCTCGCGGTAAGCGCGCAGCCCAGACTCGAAGCGTGTAATCAGCGGCTGCCAACGCACGCGCTCGGCGGCCGCACCCAGCACCTCGTAAATGCGCACCCCCTGGAGCTTGCCCTTCACCCGCACGAGATCGAGTTCCCGTACGACCAGCCCACCGCTCGCAGCAATAGTGCTCTCGCTGGCAACGATGTGACTGCCGTAGAGCTTGTTGAGCCCCTCCAAGCGCGCGCCTAGGTTCACGTTGTCTCCGATCACCGTATAACTAAGACGCCGCCGCGATCCCATGTTCCCGACCACCATCGGCCCGCTGTTGATCCCCACGCCGATGTCGAGCGCCGGCCAGCCACGCTGGGTCCACTGTTGGTTAAGTACGGCCAGGCGGGCGATCATATCGAGGGCGGCCTGACAGGCGCGAGCAGCGTGATCAGGCTGCGGCACCGGGGCACCCCACAAGGCCATGATTTCGTCGCCAACGTACTTATCCAAGGTCCCTCCGTGCGCGAAGATCACGTCCGTCATCGCACCAAGGAACTCGTTCAACAGCGCCGTCAGCGCTTGCGGCTGGTCTTGCAGTTGCTCGGATATCGTCGTGAAACCGCGGACGTCTGAGAACAGCACCGTCAGCTCCCGCGTCTCGCCACCGAGTGACAACATCTCCGGCTTCTGGCTCACCAAGCGCGCCACCGCCGGGGTCAGGTACATCTCGAACGCATTACGAATCTGGCGCCGGCCCCGTTCCGCCACTGCATAGTGCTGCACCACGATCGCCGTATACGTCAGCCCGATCGCCAGCAGCGGATAGAGCAAGCTCAGCGGCAACCCGTGCGCCTCGAACAACCACTGGCTCGACACCAGGTATGCCGCGGCCAAGCCCACAGCCACCAACGACCCGATCACGCCTCGGGCATGCTGCAGCACGGCTCCGAGCATCGCCGTGACGAGAAGGATGGCTGCGATCTCCACCAGCACGATCCATTTCGGCTGCTGAACGAAGTCTTGCCGCAACACATTGTCCAAGACGTTAGCATGAATCTCGACCCCCGGAAGCACACCGTCGAACGGGGTTGCGCGCACATCGGCAACGGCGGTGGCAGTGACGCCGACCAGCACCAGCTTGCCTTGCAGCGCCGCTGGGTCGAAGCGTCCCGCCAGCACATCAGCCGCTGCGATGTACTTGAACGCCTTGCCCGGCCCGCGGAAATTGATCAGCATCTGCCCATCTTCAGCCACCGGGATCGACACGGATCCTAGGCGCACCGACTCGACGCCGAATTCAGCGAACTTGATCGCCAGCGGCTGTTCCGGCCGATAGGTCCGCAACATGGCCAGCGACAACGGCACAGCGATCTCGTCGCCGAAGCGCACCGCCAACGGCACCCGGCGATACAGGCCATCGAGGTCATCGGGCAAGAAATTGAAATACCCCACATCGCGCGCCGCCGCGCGAAGCTCGGGCAGATTCACGGTCGCAGACTCAGCCTTGGGCAGCCGCCTCTCCCCTCCCCGGCCGTTGCCGCCGCGCTGCACCAGATTGAAGGTTGAGACCTCGAGCACGGGCCCAGGCTGCGCTTGTCGAGCAAAATCGAAGAAGTATCCCAGTACTACCCGACCCGACTGCCTCACCGCCGCGGCCAGTACCTGGTCATCGTCGGGGCGACGCATGAGCTCCCGGCGCACGATTGACCACGTGGCCTCGTCGACACCGTCGATACGCTCGGGCAGCCCTTCGCTACCGCCCGCAGTGGTGCGCTCAGACTGCACCATATCGAATCCGACCACGGCTGCACCCGCGGCCGTAATGGCATCCAGCAGGCGCGCCACCACCGACCGCCGCCACGGCCAGCGCCCGTATGTTTCCAAGCTCGCGTCATCGACCGCGACGATCACGACATCGCTGCTCCCAGCGCGGGCCCCACGTTGCAACAGCCGATAGTCAACTGACCGCGCATCGGCCAGCTCCAAGTAGCTGCAGCCGCCGAAGCGGGCCGCCGCCAGCGCCACAGCTACGACCAACGCGATCCGCATTCCAGTGACCCGCGTCCACGCCATCACGTCATCCCCTGCGGCATCACAGCGTATGAGTCAACCGCCGCACAAAAAAAAGAAGCCGGGCGATTTCTCGCCCGGCTTCCATTCACCGGTCTATCTTTGTCGCTAGCTTACGGATTGTCCGGCTCGATCGGCGCCAGCACCATGACGTCGTTACGCGAGCGCGTGCCGCTGAAATGCACGTTGACTGCCGCCGAGCGCACCCCGTTGTGGGTCTCTTCGGCTAATGCCAGCAACCCGTCACCGCGGTTCGGGTTGTTGCCGTCAACCGCCCGGATACGAGTCTGGCCGGTCAATGTCCCCTGCACCGCTACGTTGAAGATCGAGCGAGCATCGTCAGCGGGACCCGGGGCGGAGGCGATGTCCGACAACCCGATGGTATCGAAGCAGCGCACCGAGCGGCTGGTCGAGAAACGCTGCTCGAATTCGTTGTAGATCAACATCTGCGCCACCGTGGAGACGTAGCCGCCGCTCTGGGTGTAAAAATCCTCAGAACACGGCACCATCGTCAGCGTTGTCCTGATCGGGGCCGCTGTCACCGGATCCGCTGCGTCGTCGAAGAAGTGGTCGAGGATCAGAATGCTCGGGCAACCGGCGTATTCAGCACCAGCTGCCGGATCGCTACCGAGGACCAAGATGTCATCGCCATTGTTGACGTCCTGCCATGACTGGATGCCAATCGCGTTATAGGCCCGCGCATCCAGTCCACCACCACCACCAACCTCGATGATGGTGGCTTCGCCCTTCAGATCGCCACCGTAGTTATTGTCCGGATCAGTGCCCTGCGTCGGCTCCTCGCTTGTCGGATCGAGGACCGGCCCGACGTTAACCTGGATACACTTCAGCTCACCGATAAACGGGTCTTCGGGGGCCGGCGGAATTCGCCCGGCGTTGGTCGCCGGTTGGCCCCGCAACTCATCCGGCAGAGACGGATCGTTATCGACCGGCCCGACCTTGAGCAGCCCATCAAGCGGCAGCTTGGGGAGGCCGGTGCTCAGCAGCCACCAAATCGGCTGCCGCGCCGTCAGCCGGAAGGAGAAGTCGCGCTCCATCCAACCGGGCACACACTTACCACCGGTCACGCCGCCACCGTTGCAGTCGTCGTCCGACGTACACACCAACGGCGCCGTAAAGCCAGCACCGTCGGTCGCGCCGGCATTGGCGCAGTGGGAGTTGGCATTAACCAAGAAGCAGCGTGCCGCAATCTGGTGCGGCGAGGTATTGCTAACCTGGATAGCGGTATCGATACCAGCCCCGGCATTCGCCACCAGTTTTGGGAACACCACGATCGCCGCGGCCTTGTCAGAACCGATTTCCGCCGCGGACGCCGTCCCAACCAGCAGCACCCCTCCGAGGATCGCAGCCACCCCCGCGAGAAAAGGATTCCGCTTCACCATACGCATTGCCCTTCTCCTTTCAGCCGTCAGGGAGAACCCAGCCATTGCCTTTTCTCCGCTCCGCAACGTCAAACCTAGAACAGGTCCGGCAGGACCATGTGATCCCAGGCACCGCCGTCCGTGTCGGTAATACGATCGCCTTCGGTGTGAATGTTGAGTGCCGCCCGCGCCGAGTTGCCACCATCCACCCATGTGACCTCAGCAACTCCCACCACCGCACCGTTGAAGGTACCGTCGGTCGGATCGGCCGGGGTGATGCGCGTGTGCGCCACATCGGTGCCCAGTGTGGCCGCCGAGAATACGGAGTTGGCCGGGTTGTTCGGGCTATCGATGTCCGTCAGCACGATATTCTTCCAGCAGTTCACCGTAATACTCGCCGAGAACTTCTCCTCGTACTCGTTGTACACGGCGAATTGAACCGTGACCCGGCCGCCCTGCTGAGTTTCGAAGTTGGCCGAGCATGGAACCAGCGTCAGTTCCGTGGTCACCCCGAGGGCGGTACCCGCCACCGTTATTGCGCCACCGTCACCGAAGTGATTCAGGAGCAACGCAGCCGGGCAAGCGTTGTATTCGCCGGGGTTGCTGCCGTCCCTCTTGCGGTTGAGCAGAAGGTCGTTACCACTAGCACCGACAAGCGCCGAACCGATGATTCCGATAGCGTTGTACTTGCTGACGTCGCCGTCGGCACCTTTGAGGATGGCCTCGCCCTTGAGGCTGTTACCGCCCACCGGGGCGCCGTCGATCATGACTTCGACACAGCGCAACTCGCCGACGAAACCACCGGGCACTGGCGGAATGGCACCCGGATCAATACCGGCACCGTCGGCCCCGGGGATGTAAGTATCCGTCGGATCCATCGGCCGGCCCGTGGTCACGCGCCAATGGGTCGGCTGCTGCTTCGTCAGCCAGATCGTGAAGTCAGTTTCGTTCCAGATCGGCAGGCAGCCCGTCAGGGGGTTTTCGATGCCGCCGCACCACTCTGGCAAGCGCGCATCGACGTAGAAGCAGCGAGCGTGCACCATGTTGTTGGTGGTGTTCGAGATTTGAATGACCGTATCGATGCCGCCGGTCGTGATCACCTTGGGAAAGACCAAGATGGACGCCGGCTTTTCCGTCACGACGTCAGCGCGAGCGCTCGTCGCGATCACTCCCAGCGCCACCACGAATCCGCAGAGGCCCGAGAGAAACGCATTCCACTTCACCATTCGCATTGCCCTCCTCCTTTCCAGTCGACCGAGACTCATCCCACACTCCTCGCGCTCAAGCACCTCCGGCGCGCTCTCCAAGAGCCCGGCGAAAGCGGAGCGTTACATACTCAAAAACCCAACACATTGTCAAGGTATATCTCACCGCAACGGCACTTTAATTCGTCGTTTCCGTGCCGCCCGGCAGGTCCAGCCACGCCAACCGCCTCATTTTCTACCCCCCGTCTGGGGGCCATCCGTAAACCGCACAAACCGCCAAAGGCTTCCTCCCCGACCGCTCGCATCGAAGAACGGGTCGTTATAAACCACTTTTGCCCCCTGGTCGTCAAACGCAAAAGACATTTCTCTTGCCCCGGCGCTCAACAGGGCCTTCCGGACCGCAGCTTGGCACTGGCCGGGGCAGTCGAGCAAGAGGAAGCCCCCACCGCCGGCGCCGGTGATTTTTCCACCCACGGCCCCGGCCGCGCGGGCCAAGCCGTACAGCTCATCGATCCGCGCCGAGCTGATCCGGGGGGACCAACGCTTCTTGAGTTCCCATTGCTCATCCAGCAGGCGCCCGCAACGATCGAGGCGGCCATGGGTGAGGTTGTCGCAGAATTCCTCGGCGAGTTGGCGCAAGGCATCCGGCGTCTCCAGCGTGCCGTTGCCTGGACCGCGCATGGCTTGGTCCATCGCGCGCAGAATTCCCTCCGAGTTGCGCGCGCTGCCGGTGAAGAACAAGAGTAGGCGGGCCTCGAATTCCCGCAGGATTTCACTCGCCAGCGGCAGCCGATCAACGCGCACATCCGCGCGGGTGAAACGAAACCGGTTGAGGCCACCGAATGCCGCCGCGTACTCGTCCTGTTTGCCCGCCGGCTTGCCGAGTACGACCCCGGCGATGTGAAAGGCGCGCTCCGCCAGCTCGTGGCGACTCAAGGGTACGCCGAGGTAGGTGCTCAGCGCCTTGATCACGTTGACACACACCGAGGCCGAGGATCCCAGCCCCGTGCCCGGCGGGACTTCCGAAGCCAGGAACAGGTTCAACCCGCGCGGCGGGCGGAATTCCCGCAGCACCGCCAGCGGTATATCCAGCTCGCCGCGCCCGGCGGGCATTTCCTCCAGGCGCGCCACGTTGGTCATGGTCTGGAGGTCGGCCGAAATGACTTGAACGTTGTCGTCATCGCGCTCGGTCACGATGGTGTAGAAGTACTTGTTGATGGTGGTGCTTACCACCAGGCCGTCGCGCTGCGAGTAGTAGGCCGGCAGATCAGTGCCACCGCCGGCGAAGCTGACCCGTACCGGGGTGCGCACAATCAACACGGCTCGCACCTCGTAACCTTGGCAGCAGTGACGGGGGCCGATGGCGCCGGCCGCCCCGAGCCGCCGCGCCGCTGCAGTAGTGTCCACAGCGTTTGCAGCAAGATCTTCAAATCGACGAGCAGTGACTGGCGCTCGATATACTGCAGGTCGAAGTGGGTCTTCTCGTCCGTCGAGTCGAAACCGCGCAAGCCATTGACTTGCGCCAAGCCGGTTATCCCCGGCCGTACCAGCAGCCGGCGCCGGTGCCAGGCGCTGTAGCGCTCGGCGCGCTCGGGCGGTTCCGGGCGTGGGCCGACCAAACTCATCTCACCGCGCAGTACGTTGATCAGCTGCGGCAACTCGCTCAGGCTGTAACGCGCCAGCCAAGCATCGGCGTCGGCTGCCACGGCGAAGCGCAGCAGCGTGAACGGGTGGCCCATGCGCCCGACGCGCCGGTGTCGTTCGATCGCCGGCCGGCCGCTGCGCCGGCGTAAGCTGGCGGCCACTGCCACGAACAGCGGGCTAGCCAGCAGCAACACCAGCGTGGTCAATCCGACGTCGAGCAACCGCTTCGCCACCCGCTCCCAGCCATGCAGCGAGGCGCGGCGAAACGCCAGCAGCGGAATCCCTTCGATGCCATCGAGCTGCATGCTGCTGGAGTAAAGCTCGTACAAGTCGGGCACCAGCCGAACTTCGACCCCGGCGGTCTGACAACCGGTGATGAACTCGCGCAACTCCTCGTTCTGGCCGACGGGCACGGTCAGCACCACGTCACGCACCTGCTCGCGCCGCAGCACGGCAAGGGCATCGCGCAGCCCCAAGCGATCGGCCTCACCGGCGCGCCCGCTCTCCGCGCTTTCTTGGCGCAGCGCACCGATCAAACGATAGCCCAACTCCGGATGCAGGCCCACGGTCTTGATCACACTGGCCGCGGCTTCGTTGTCGCCGACCACCACCAGGTTACGCACCCCGATCCCGCGCCGGTAGGCCCACATCAGGCTCTGCTTCATTGCCAAGCGCACCAGCACGACCGCGCCAACATTGGTAACCCAGAGGTAGGACAACAGCAGCCGCGAGTAGAAGAACCATTTCAGCAGGTATGACAGCGCCAAGAAGAACACCATGCCGAGGCTGACCGCGGCCAGACCGGTGAACAGCAAGTCGCTAATGCGCCACCCGCGCCGTAACTCGTACAAGCCGAAGTAAGCAAAGATCGCCACCCAGGTGCCGCTCACCAGCAGTACCGCCTGCCCGTACGCCAACACCCCCGGCCCGGCGCCGATCTCGCCGATGCCGGGAGCGTGATAGCGCAGCCAGTAGGCGGTGGCGAAGCAGGCGAAGATCCCGAGCACGTCGCCAGCCGCCAGGGCCGCAACAAATGCCGCCTGGCGCCACTCCCGCGTGCGCCCGTTCATGGCGTCACCCGGCGTACGACCCCGTGTGCACGCATCTGCCGGTCGGCCTCGGCGAAGTAGGCGCCGACATCGCCCTGCTGGCGCACCCAGCCCAGGTAGTCGTGCAGGATATCGGCCAGATCGCGCCGCGGGCGCCAGCCCAACGCCTGCAACCGGGTGGTGTCGGAGACACTGTGCCGGTTGTCGCCCAGCCGATAGTCGCCAGGAATGACCGGCTCGAGCTTCGCCCCCATCGCCTCGATGAGCACACGAGCGTACTCCCGCACCGTGACCGCGCAGCCGCCACCGACGTTGAAAGCTCGGTGGTCGGCGCGTGGATCATTGAGCACCTGCCAGTTGGCCTCGACCACGTCGGCGATGTGGACGTAGTCGCGCCGTTGCCAGCCGTCTTCATACAGCACCGGCGGCTGGCCGTTGAGTACTCTCAGGCAGAAGATGCGGCAGATGCCGGAATAGCTATTGAACAGCGACTGCCGCGGCCCCTGCGTGATCGAGTAACGCAAGGCCACGGTAGGGATACCGTATAGCCGCCCCAGCCGCAGCGCCGTCAGCTCCGCGGCCAGTTTCGAGATCGCGTAGGCGTTGACCGGGTGATGGTCGCGCTCATCGAGCAGTAGCGCCTCGGCCACTGCGCCGCAGTGCGGGCACACCACCTCCCACTGCCCTGCCGCCAGGCGAGCGGGGTCGCGACTCTCGGGCTGGAAGTCGCCGTGGGCGGCACAGCGGTAACGCCCTTCACCGTACACCGCCTGTGACGACGCGACGATGACTTTGCGCACCAGCCAGCCCTCTTCGACGATGATTTCGAGCAGCAGCGCCGTGCTCGCCGCGTTGGTGGTCAGGAAGGTGCTGAAGTCCGGCATGTAGTCCTGATAGGCAGCCTGGTGGAAGATCAGCTCGACGCCGCGCAGCGCGCGCCGCAGCGTCTCCTTGTCGCGCACATCACCGGCGATGAACTCGGCCGCCGCGGGGATGTAAGCCGGCTTACCGTGGGGGTGCACGCGCAGTTGCAGATTGTCGAGAATGCGCACCGCCAAGCCCTCGGCGAGCAGCCGATCCGCGATGTGGGAGCCGATGAAACCCGCCCCGCCGGTGATCAAGGCACGCATCTCACACACTCGCCAGCGGCACCGCCACCGAACCGCGCGCCAGCGACAGCTCGGCGGCCGCCAGCACCCGCACGACCCGCAAGCCACTGGCCCCGTCGGCGCGCGGTGGCGTGCCGGTGCGCAGGGCGCGAACAAACTCCTCGCACTCCAAACGCAGCGGCTCGTCCGCCGCCAACACCGGCACTGTCACCTTCGCCGGCCGGTAGAACAGCGCCCGGGTGTCGTCATCGCCAGCCCCGACACGGCTATCGAAGCCTTGATCGAAGACGCGCACCTTCTCGGGTGCCAAGTCATCGTACAAGATTGATCCTTGCGTCCCCATCACCCACAGACGCCGCGTCTTGTGCGGCGATAGCCAGCTAACGTGAATCTGCCCCCTGCACCCCCCTGCAAACGCGAGATGAACAAAGGCGGCATCGAGCAGATCGCCACGCGTGCAGCGGCTGCCAAATGCGGTGACCGTCTCCGGTTCGGCGCCGGCCAGGAGCAACTGAATCGAAACATCGTGCGGCGCCAAATCCCACAACACGTTGACCTCGGAGGCCGGCGGCCCGGGATTTATGCGCGCACCATCCAGGTACGCCAGCTCACCGATCGCCCCTTGGGCGATGGCCGTGCGCAGCGCGCTGATCGCCGGGTGATACTCGAACAGGTGGCCAACGCCGAGCAACAAGCCGCGGCGCTCAGCCTGCTCGACCAGATCGAGCGCCTGCGCGGGCTGCGCTGCCAGCGGTTTTTCCACCAACACATGCTTGCCGGCCGCCAGCGCGGCCAGTGCCAGCTGGTGGTGGGTCGACACCGGCGTCACCACGCAGACAGCGTCGATCTCGGGATCGCGCAAGATCGCCTCGTGATCATCCGACAGCACCACCTCGGGGAAGCGTTCGGCCACGAACCTCAATCGCCCCGGGCGCCGATCGGCGGCACGTTTTACGCGGCAGCCCGGTACCGCCGCGAAGCTGCGCAACACGTTGGGGCCCCAGTAGCCGCAGCCGATGACGCCCACGACCACTTCTTGCATCACGCCGCTCCCCGCCCGCCGATCACAACCAGCAGCGTCTCCCATAGCACGCGCAGGTCCGTTCGCCAGGTTCGCCCCAAGGCGTAACAGATGTCCATGAACGCCATCTCGTCGGCGTGCACTTTGCCGCGGCCGCGAACTTGCCACAGGCCGGTGAGCCCAGGCCGCACCATGAAGCGGGCACGCTGCCAGGGTTTGAGCAGCTCGTACTCATACAGAAGGCACGGGCGTGGCCCGAACAGTGTCATATCCCCCTTCAGCACCGAACATAGTTGCGGTAGTTCATCCAGGCTGTGGCGGCGCAGCACCTCGCCGATCGGCGTAATGCGCGCGGCCTCGACGATCTTCGTCGGGGCCGCCCCCCCGGCGACGAATTCCGCAAAACGCTCTTGACGCCGCGCCTCATCCCGCCCGCCAATCCGCATAGTGCGGAACTTGTACCACGTGAACGGCCGGCCGTCTTGTCCCACCACCTCGGCGCGGTGAAACACGCCGCCGGGCGAGGACCGCCGCACCAGCACCGCAATGATCAGCAACAAGGGGAGCAGTACTACCAGCACCGTACCGGCCACGGCGATATCAACCACGCGCCGCCACCTCCGCAACGGGCGGGCGGCTGCCAGCACCACCCCCGGACGGTCGCCGGTCGGCTCCTCGGGCAACAAGCCTTGCAGCTCGGCCAGCTCGGCCCTCTCGAGCCATACCGCCACACCGGCGGCCGTGTAATGCAAAGCCAGTGTGGCCAGCATCTCGCGGCTCAGGCCGCTCTTTGCAATGAGCACCTTCTCGACGTTCGGCGGCACCGGCGCCGCGAGCGCGGCTAACGGTGTCAACTCGGCGCGCACCTCGATTCCCGCGGCGCGCGCAGTGCCGGCCAACGCCGCCGCTGCCGCGCCCTCCCCCACCACCGCAACCGACGCCACCGGCTGGTTCAATCGCTGCACACCTGCCGCACCACCGCGACCACCGCATCGTGCTGGGCCTCGCTCATATGCGCCCATAGCGGCAGCGACACCACCTCACGAGCGCAGCGCTCGGCCACCGGAAAACTGCCTTCGAGCTGTTCGAGGTAGGCAAAGGCTGGCTGCCGGTGCACCGGCACCGGGTAATGCACACCGGTGACGATGCCGCGCGCACCCAGGGCCGAGCGAAACAGGTCACGCTCCGGCACGCGGACGCAGTACTGGTGATAGACCGACTCGCTGCCCCCAGTTTCGCGCGGCAAGCGCACGGGCAAGTCCGCCAGCCGTTCGTTATAGCGGTGCGCCCAGCGGCGCCGGGCGGCATTCCAATCATCGAGGCGGCGCAACTTGATGCGCAGCACCGCCGCCTGCAACGCATCGAGTCGGGAGTTGCCGCCGTCCGGCAGCACGTGCACGTATTTCTCCGCCTGCCCGTGATCAGCCAGCAGGCGGATCTGCTCGGCCAACGCGGCGTCGTTAGTGGTCACCACTCCGGCATCGCCCATGGCACCGAGATTCTTGGCCGGGAACAAGCTGAACCCGGCCACATCGCCGACGCTCCCCGCCCGCCGCGGCATCCCCGCCACCACGGTGTTGGCTCCGACCGCTTGTGCCGCGTCTTCGATCAGGCGCAGGCCGTGCGCCCCGGCGATGCGCGTAAGTGCCGCCAGATTGGCCGGCAAGCCATACAAGTGCACGGGGATGATCGCCTTCAGTACCGCGCCGCTGTGTTTGAGCACCCGCCGGCTGTTGCGCGCCACGGTCTGCTCGTGCAGGAAGCGCTCGACCGCCACCAGGTCGATGTTGAAGTCCTCGTCACTGATGTCGACAAAGACCGGTTGCGCCCCGACCTGAACGATGGCTTCGACGGTGGCGACGAAGGTGAACGGTACCGTGAGCACGGCGTCGCCGCGGCCGATGCCCAAGGCTTGCAACGCCAATCGCAGCGCATCGGTGCCGTTGCCGACGCCGATGGCGAAGCGCGCGCCGCAGTACTGCGCGAACTCGGCCTCAAAGCCGCTCACCTCCTCGCCGCCGATGAAGCGCGAGGTGCGCAACACTCGTGCGATCGCCGCATCAATCTCGCCCTGCAACTCTTCGTACTGAGCGTACAAATCCGTGATCGGAACGTGCATGCTCAAGCTGTCACAAGTTCAGCGACAAAAGTCAAAAACCTCGATCCGAACAACCTGTTAGGCATCTCACCCCGCACTTACACCGCCGGCTCGACTTTACCCCGGACACGCCGGAAGCGCCGGCCACAAGCGCAGGCGGCGCGGCCGGCAGTAAAGCGCAGCGTCTGTCCGCAGCCACAGACCGCGCCCCGGACGCGCGCCGGGTTACCCAGCACCAGCGCAAACGCCGGCACCGACTTGGTCACCACCGCCCCGGCTCCGATCATGGCATAGCGGCCGATCTCGATACGGCTCAGCAGCGTGGCATTAGCGCCGATGCTGGCGCCCTCGCGCACCACCGTGGCAGCGGGCTGCTCGTGATACACCCGGCTGCGCGGCCGCGGATCATTGGTGAAAGCGACGTTGGGCCCGATGAAGACGCCCGCCTCGATGGTCACGCCGGCCCACAGCGACACGCCGTTCTTCACCACCACGCCGTCGCCGATGCTGGCGCCGGCTTCGACGAAGCACTGCTCGCCGATATTGCAGTCGGCGCCGACCCGCGCCCCCGCTTGCACGTGGGAAAAACCCCAGATGCGGGTACGCGGCCCGATGTCGCGCGTTTCCACCAGCGCTTGCGGGTGCACGTACGGCGCCTGGCCGCGGCCCGCACTCACCAACACAGCTCGCCGGCGACGCGCCGCAGTACGTCGGGTCGCAGTTCCTTCGCCCATGATTCTCCCTGACCGTCAGCCGTTATCGTCCCATCGGCGCGCCAGGTCGCCGCGTTGCGCACCCGCCACCATTGCGCCACCTCGCGCGGCAACGCCCGCCAGCAGTCGGCGCGTTTGGCTACCCATTGCAGCACGCGGGCATAGGCGTCAAGGCGCGCGTGCCGGTCGAGATAATCAGGATGCGTCAGCATCAAGGCCATGCCGCGGTAGCGTTCGATAACCGCCAGCTTCGCCAGCCACACCTGCTCCGCCTCGAGTCGGAGTTTCTCGAAGAGGGTGAAATCCTGCGGCAAGGTGTAAGGTAACTCGACCAGACGTCCGAGCCAAAACGGAAACCAACTGCACGTACCGCCCGGCTGCGGCTCGAACGGGTCGGTATCGAAATAGGAAGCATCGTAGTCGACGTTGATTTCCGCCAGCCAGTCTGAGCGCCGGAGTGTTGCCGGGCTGCGAAACCCTGCGGCGCCAATCCGCCGCACGTAGTCGTTGATGCGCGGCAGCCGCCGCTCGAAGACTCGGCGCGAGGCCAACAGCCGCCCGTCGTGCCGCAAGCCGTGGATGCTGACCTCGAAACCGTCCTCGGCGAGACGCCCGAGATAGTCCCAATCCACCCGGTAGAGTTCCGGCACAATGAACCATGCCGAGCGAAAGCCCAGATCGCGTTCGAGCCGCGCTAACGGCTCAATCCGGGCAAAGCCCTCCGCGCTGTCGACATCGTGGGTCAGCACGAACGCGAAGCGGCGATTGCCGGGCCAAAAGGCCACGTAGGGCCACTCGTCCATCTCGCGCAACATCGTCGCCAGAACCAGCTGGTGAAAGCGGATCAGGCTCAGTTCCAGCGGCCAGCGAGGAAAGCGCGTCACGTCAGAGCGCCGCGCCTGCCCGCGCTGCAAGGCCCGGCGCAGCGCCAGCGGAATGAACGGGCGCAAGCGGTAGTAGGCGGCACGCCCGCGCGGCGGCGCCGCGGCGTAGCGCTCGCAGAGGTAGTTGTCGAACACCTCGTCGGGGTCGAACGGCAGGCGTCCGTCGGCTGGAGCCCCGCCGTCCCAGCCCTGAGCACAGGCGCCAAACAAGAAGGCATCGGAGCAGAAGCGATGCAACGCTGCGGGCGCGGGCGGCGCGCCGGCCGCAACACCGGCCTCTAAGCCCGGACTTCCGCGCAGCTTCCAGAAACCCGCCACCGTGTTTGCCCGCGGGGCACCGCCGGCCGCGAGGCCATCTGTCCGGCTGCTACTCACGGCGCGATCCTTAGCCGAGAACTGGCCGGGCCGCGAGCGACGCGATAGCGGGCCTGCGGCACGGGTGTGCGACAAATCTGTGGGTAACGTGCAGCCGCCTCACCAGTCTGACAGTACTGTGTACTGTCAGGCCGAGGCCCATGGCCGAAAGGGACGCGATTTGTCATTCCCGCGAAAGCGGGAATGACGGCCATAACACCGAACCACGTTACCCACAAATTTGTCGCGCACCCCCAGCGGCACGGGATTGAGGCGGGTTACCAATTGGTCGGAGCCCCAAGTCCCCGCTGGGTCTTGGTCGCGGAAGCCGAACATGAAGCGGGCGGTAGAGACCTAGGCGATTTCTGACTCAGCCGGCGCGCGCACCAGCTCGCGGGCTTGTATCGCGGCAGGCGCTGACCTAGATGCACGCGGGTGGAGCAGTTGCGCATCTCTTGTCGGACCGCGCCCACTGCGGCTGCCGTGCTGCTGCTGGCGCTCACGGCTTGCGCTCACCGGCCGGCGGCGCTGCCAGCGCCGGTCCCAGCTCTGCCGGCCGCAGCCGGCCTGCGCGTTATACTCACATGGAGTGATGCCGTGGACCTCGACCTCTACCTCACCGGCCCGTCGTGGGAAACCGTGTACTTCGCCAACAACCCCAGCCGTAGCGGCGGCAAGCTCGAGCGCGACGTGCGTTGTGCCGACCGGCGCGCCGCCGCCGCGGCTGAACCGGCGCTGGAGTGGGCCACCTTCGCCGACCCCGCGCCTGGCCGCTACCGCGTCGGCGTTGATTACCTCGAAGGCTGCGAAGGCGGCGCGCAGCCAGTCGGCTTCCGCGTCGTGATTGAGTACGGCGGCGCCCGTCACGAACATACAGGCGTGGTGCAGCTCCGCCAATTCCTGCCGGTCGTTAGTGAATTCGAGCTGCGCCGCGCGGCGCCCACAGGCCCGCTCACTTTGGTGATGCCGCCGCCCGCGACGCCACTGCCGGAGAATAAGCCATGAAGCGTATCGCGTACCTGACGGCGGTGGCGTACGGCCTGCTTTTCCCACTGCGCCTGCTTGGCCTCGACACCGGAGTCTTGGCGGGCAGCGTCAGCGACAGCGGTGGTGCCCCGGTCGAGGGCGCCATGGTGACCGCCACCGACCGCAGCCAGCAGCGTGGAACCACGGTCTACGCCGACGCCGGCGGCAGCTTCCGCCTGCCGGCACTGGCAGTCGGGGCCTACGATGTGCGCGTGCGCCGCATCGGCTATCGCGACCTCCAGCAGCACTACCAGCTCGGCGATGGCGCGCAGCGCTTGGAGCTAGTCGTCACTCCGGAAAGCGATCCCCACGAGCTAGCCTGGCAGCTGCCGTCGAGTCGTTGGCTGCCGTTGCTACTGGCGCGTTTGTCGAGCGAGGAGAAGCGCGAGGAGTTCGTCCGCCAATGCACCTTTTGCCACCAACAAGGCAACTGGGCGACGCGTGTACCGCGCAGCGCCGAGGACTGGGATAAGATCTTCAAACTCATGGCCCGCATGGGCGGGATCATTTCCGCCGAGCTGCGGGCCGAGTTGCCGCCGGCGTTCAACGCCGCGTACGACGACGAATCGTATCTGCCGGCGCTGACTCAGCCGCAGTTCGTTGCGCCCGCGCCGCCGCGCGGCGACGCCGCCCGTGGCGTGATCACGGAATGGGACATCGGCCATCCGGCGTCGATGCAGCACGACCTCGCCGTTCATCCCGACGGGGCGATCTACTCCGTCGACACTAACCAGGACCAGCTCTACCGTCTCGACCCCCGAACCAACGAGCGCAAGGCTTACGCCATTCCGCGGGGCGACTCGCCGCTCGGCGGCATATTCAACACCACTGGCACCCTGCTCGCGCCCAACAGCAACGCTCACGTGGCACCGCATAGCTTGCAGGTGGCCCCCGACGGCTCGATCTGGGTCACGCTCTGTCTCGGCAACAAGATCGGCCGCTTCGATCCCAAGACCGAGCAGTGGCAAATCATCGAGCAACAGGACGGGCTCTATCCGCACACCTTGCGTTTCGATCGCAGCGGGCGGGTTTGGTACACGCTCGCGGTCAGCAATCACGTCGGCATGATCGACCCCAAGACCGGCACCCGCCGCACCATCCGGCTGCCCGCCCGCACTTGGGGACAGGCACTCGTGCTGCGCCTCACGCCGCTGTTTCTGCGGGCGGCACGCTACCTGCCGATGGGAGACGCCTCGTCGGCCGGCGAAGGCATCAACCTGCCGGTGCCCTATGGCATCGACATCGCTCCCGACGGCGGGGTGTGGTTCAGCCAACTTAACGAGCGCCGCATCGGCCGCATTGATCCGGATACCGGCTCGATCAAGCTGATCGACACGCCGTTTCCAGGCCCGCGCCGCCTGCGCTTCGACTCGAAAGGCAACCTCTGGATTCCCGCCTTCAGCGCCGGACTGCTGGCGCGCTACGCCCTGAGCACCGGGGAGTTCAAGACCTGGCGGCTACCGATCGAGGGAGTCGAAACCCCTTACGCCCTCAACGTCGACCGCCGCACCGACAACGTGTGGATCTGCGGCACTAGCTCCGACTCGTTGATCCGCTTCGATCCGCTCAGCGAGCAGTTTACCGTGTACCCACTACCGACCCGGGTGACCTACACGCGCGAGATCGACTTCGACGACGCCGGCGGAGTGTGGACCTCGAACTCGAACTTCCCGACCTGGCAGATCGAGGGACCGGGGCCGAAGATCATTCGCCTGCAGCCAGAGGCCGACACGACAAGCAACCAGATTGAGGCGCAAGTGCGCTGAGCGGTTCGCCAGCATCCGTCCAGTCAACTTCGTGGCCGTCCTCTTGCTAGAGTCGAGGACGAAGGGGGGATGATGGCGCGTATTCTGGTTGCGGATTGTAGCGACCCCGAGTTCAGCACGGCGCTGGCGCGGGTGCTGGCACTCAAGGGGTTTGGCACGGTGGGAACCGAGTGTAACGGCACGGAGGAACTGTGGCTTAGAGTTCTGGCTGAACGGCCCGACCTATTGCTAGTTGATCGGAAAAACGGCGCGGAAATCATTGAAAGACTGCGCGCGACGCCGCGGCGCCAGCAAGTGCGGGTACTGGTCGTCGACAGCGACCGCAACATCGACCGGGAGGTGCCGGGGGCCGACGGCTATATCCAGTGCCCGGCGCCCCCGAACATCTACGTACAGGCTGTCCGCGACGCTTTGTCGGCCTGACAAGTGCGTTGTTGCGTGCGTCATTGCGACGCTCCGGCGACACTGCCGTGACGCTGCTAGGGGAGCGTCTGGCCAATGCTTTGATCCCGACAATCGTCAGTTCCGGCCGCTTGAGGCGCTGGGCGAATCCAGCTACTGAGCAGTCCATGGCCCAAGCGGCGGCGCCCACTCGGGTGGTGCAGGATTCGATGATCGGCCTGCAAATGGCCGACATTGCCGCGTGGAGCCCGCGCGTGACAGTGGTGCTGGGGCAGAACCCGAGCATCTTTGCCGGGCCGGGAACCAACACCTATCTGATCGGTACCGGCCGGCGGCCGCTGTTGCTCGATACCGGCCAAGGCGTGCCGGCGTACTTGCCGCTGTTAGAAAAGGCTTTGAACAGCCAGAGCGCGCGAGCGTTGCAAGGGATTGTGCTCACCCATGGTCACATCGACCACATCGGCGGCGTGACCCAGGTTCAGCAGCGCTTTGGCCCGGTGGCGGTATCGAAGATGCTTCTGCCCGAGCGTGATCCCGCCCAGGCGCTAACCGCCATCGGCGAAGGCGCGACCATCACCACAGAGGGCGCGACCCTGAGCGCGCTCTGGACGCCGGGTCACGCGCGTGACCACCTCTGCTTCTACCTCGAAGAGGAGAAGGCATTGTTCACCGGCGACGTCGTGCTGGGTGCGGGCACCACCGTGATCGGCGATGACGGAGACCTCGGCGACTACCTCGACTCCTTGCGCCGCTTGCTCACACTTGAATTGGCCGTGATCTACCCCGCCCACGGACCGGCGATCCATAACCCGCGCGAGAAGATCGAACAGTACATCGCGCACCGCCTGCTGCGCGACCAGCAGATTCTCGCCGGGCTGCGCGCCGGGGTCCACGAAGTCCCGGCGCTGGTCAAACGTATGTATACCGACGTCCCCGAATACTTACACGCTGCCGCAGCGATGTCGGTTATGGCCCACCTGCGCAAGCTGGAGAAAGAAGGACGCGTGCGGCACGAGCACCAAGCCTGGCACCTAAGCGGCGCGGACGCCGTCAAGCCGAACACCCAGCAATGAAGCGCATCCAACTGCAAGACCTGCAAGACACGTGCTCGGTCTTGCGCTACCTGCTGGCACCTTTCGGCTGCCCGCTCGCGCTGCTGCTCATCGCCATCCTACTGGCCTCACCCGCGTGGGCGAGTCAAGTGAGCGTGCCCGTGCGACTCGATCTGGCCTTTGTCCGTCAGGCGCTGGTGCAGCAGATTTATACCGAGCCCGGTGAAAAGGCGGCGATCTTCGATGACGGGGTGGGTTGCGGCTGGCTCGATCTCTACGAGCCGAAGGTCGATGTCGCGGAGGCGAGCTTACACATCACCAGCCGCGGCGATGCCCGTCTTGGCACCAAGATCGGCAGCCAGTGTTTGGTGGCGCTGGAGTGGAAGGGGTTTGTCGAGGTGTTCGAGGAACCACAACTCGACGGGGCCACGAGAGTCCTGAAGTTCAAGATCATCGATTCGAACATTTATGACGAAGAGCACAAGAAGCGGTTCACCACCGGCAAGCTATGGGACTTGGTGAAGACCTCGGTGCATCCGCGGTTTGAGAACATGCGCCTCGACTTGAACCAGCCGTTCAACGAACTGCGGGCGTGGTTGCCCCTGGTTCTGCCGGGCAGCGCCGAGCGTATCGAGCGCATGGTGAATTCCTTGAGTGTTCGTGATCCGCGCGTGGTCGAAGGCGGCCTCGCGGTCACGCTCGCCTTCGAGGCCGAGCCGCGTCCGGCAGCGGCCGCTGCCACCCCCGAGCCCACGCTATCGCCGGCCGAAGTGGGCGCTTGGCAAGCCAAGTGGCAGCAGTGGGACGCCTTCGTTACTTTCATGGTGAAACACTTTGCGCGCGACAACAGCGGCGAGCTGGGGCACGCCTTATTCGAGCTCTTACTCGACGCGCGCCACGAGCTGCTCGAGGCGCTGGCGCCGCCGTATTCCGGCGCCCCTGATCCCGTGCCGGGCTTCTTCCTGCGCACCTGGGAACGTCTGGCCCCGGTCCTGCGCCAAGCCGCCGCCGGCCTGCCGGCCGAGACCGCGTTGCAGTACACCAGCTTCATCACGGCTGGTGATGCGCTGGCGGCATTGCACGAGCTTGGTCCTGACCTCGGCGTGGAGTTGTCGGCCGACGGCTTGCGCCGGCTTGCCCGCATGATCGCACCGGCAGCGAGCGCGGATCCGGTGGCGTACAGCATCGAGATCGATCCGGAGTTGCGCACGCTGCTCGGCTTCGGCGCGCCCTTGCCGCCGCCCGAGATTGCTACCGATGTGGAGATCGATCTCAGCGCGCTCGCTCCCCTGCTGCGCTGGTTTGTTGCCCCCGCCGGGGCCGCGATTGCGCCCGACACGATCGCCAAGCTCAACCGCTGGGCACCGACGCGCGACGACGTTGCCAGCTATCTGCCGCTGGTGCGCGATCTGCTGGTGCACGCCGGCAACGAGACCCTGGCCGCCAACGAACTCGGCGTACAGTTCCAGCCGCTCTATCGTCACTTAGTCTTCGCCGCCGCCTGGCAAGAGAGCTGCTGGCGCCAGTTCGTTCGCCAAGGCGGCAAGCTCACGCCGATCAAGTCAGCCGTCGGCTCGGTCGGCATGATGCAGGTGAATCAGAACGTCTGGCGCGGGGTCTATGACCTGAAGGGCCTGCTCGGCGACATCGCCTACAACGGCCGCGCCGGCAGCGAGATTCTGCTCCACTATCTGCGCGATTATGCGATCGCGAAGGGCGAGCAGAATCAGCCCGGCGGAAGCGACAACCTGGCGCGGGCCACTTACGCGATCTACAACGGCGGCCCCGGCCATCGCACCCGTTATCGCGCGAACAAGCCCAAGCCGGCGCTCAAGAAGATCGACGATCTCTTCTGGGCCAAGTATGCCGCCGTGCGTGACGGCCGCGAGCTGGAGGTGGCGCGCTGCTATGGCGAGTAGTCCGGGCTGGCGTCGGTCAGCGGCGCCGGTGACAAATGCCAGCACCGCACCCCTGGCTATCGTGCGCCGATTCACGCTAGAGAAGCCGCCATGGATCGTGATCGCCTGCAAGCATATCTGACCGCCCGACTGCCGAATGCCACCGACATCGCCGTCCATCGCCTCGCGCGCACCGGCGGCGGGGCCTCGCGCGAGACTTGGCTGGTGGACGCGGAATGGACCGAAAACGGCGCCCGCGCGTTGCGGCCGCTGATCATTCGGCGCGACCCGACCGCCAGCGTGCTCGAAACCGATCGCCGCACCGAGTACCGCGTGCTGATCGCGGCCCGTGAAATGGGCGTGCCGGTCCCGCGCATCTACTGGTTGGAGGAAGAGTCGCGCTGGCTCGATCGGCCGTTCATGCTGATGGAGCGCATCCCCGGCGTCGCACCGCCGGTGATCTTTCCGATCACGGAGAGCGACGAGACGCGGCGCACCATTGCCCAGGAGTTCGCTACCTATCTCGCCCGCATTCATCACGCCGATTGGCGCAAGCTCGAGCTCGAGTTCCTCGGGGTGCCGAGCTCGGGCGCAGCCGCCGCCCTGGCACAGGCCGACTGGTGGGAGCGCGAGTATCAGCGCAGCAAGCTCGAAGAGCGCCCGGTGCTGGCGGCGGCGTTGCATTGGCTGGCCACCCATCCGCCGCGCCAGTCGGAGATCGTGCTCGTCCATGCCGACTATCGTGCCGGCAACTTCCTCTACGACCAAGGCCACATCACGGCGATCCTCGACTGGGAGTTGGCGCACCTGGGTGATCCGATGGAGGACCTGGCCTGGGCCGTGCTCAACTTCTGGAGCAGCGCCAACGTCTGTCAGGGCTTGCTGCCGCGTGACGAGATGATCGCCGCCTACGAACATGCCGGCGGCATGCCGGTGAACGCGGAGCGGCTGTTCTACTACGAGGTGCTCGGCGCGGTGAAGATGGCGGTGATCTCGCTCACCGGCGTGAAGTCGTTCTGCGAGGGCCGCAACTGCGAAACCGTCTTGGCCTTGGTCGGTTTGATGGTACCGCGCTTGGAGGCTGACCTGATCGAGAAGCTACGAATCTGAGCCCCGCCACACCCACGCTGGCGCACCGAAGGAGAACCCATGCAACCAGACGCGACCGCTGTCCTTAACGGCGTGAAACAGATCATCTTCAATATCCTGCTGCCCGAGCTGCAAACCGAACAGGCGCGGCAGCAGGCGATGTACACCGGCCTGCTCCTGGATCACGTAATCGCCCGCTGGGAGATCGAGGGCGGGCTGCTGCTGGAGGAACGCGCTGAGTTGCGCGCGTTGTTGACCCAAGCGCTCGCGGTGCTCGGTGATGGCGGCGAGCTGGGGCCACGTGTGCGCGCAGCTCTAGAGGGAGCCGCGGGCAGCGGCGCTAGCCCGCGGGCCATGGATACCGCGAACGAGCGCATGCGCACACTGGTGCCGGCGCTGGCGCGGGCACTGCCGCAGGACGGCGGCGAGCGCATTCTCGAGCTCGACGCTGCCATGCGCGCTTACATCCGCAACCAACACCGCCGCGACCAGCAGATCGTGCAGGTCGGCGGCCTGGCGTGGTGAGACCCGGTCTTACGCAAGAGCCGGGGGATGCCCAACACTGGCGGGCCCCCAGACACGGAAGGTTGAGCCGCGGCCGACCTCGCTGTCAACGGCGAGCAGTCATCCGGACTTGCGTCAGCCAGGACGACCCGCAAGCCCGGGGCGAGTTCACGCGCCGCTTGCGCGGTCCGCTTCTCAGCTCGTGCGGCGGCCGCAGCCCCGGCACGGGATTGTTGCCCATCTTGCGGCTCCCGCTTGGGATCCGCCAATCTCTTCCCCTTGGGCGGCGAAATTTGTGCCGGACAGCGTCAAGCGAGAAATGGGGCCCGGGCCGCAGGCTCCGGGCTGCAAGCGTTTTCGTTTTACCCCCACCGGCTATTGCTGGTAGATTCCCCGACCAGCGGCTGGTACGGAGAGGCTATGAAGCGCGTGACGTTATCTCTGATCATGTTGGCGGCGGTCGCCACCACTACCTGGGCAGCGACGAATCAATGCATGAATAAGTGCCGGCAGGATCTCTCCACTTGTCAGCGCAAGGCTCAGGCGCAGCGGCGCGATTGCCTGCAGCCTTGCCGCAGTCAGCGCGACAAGCTGAGCGAATGCCCACCAAACGCTACCACGGAGAACTGCCCGGGATTGCGCCAGGCCCGAGACTGTGGCGAGGCCTGTGCCAAGAAGCACCAGGTTGATTCGCGTGCTTGCCTGACCGCCGCGCGCGCCTGCCGCTCGGCGTGTGGCGCGGCCGCCACCGGAGCGGGTACGTAACCGCTCTGTACCTTCGTGGCCGACGTCCCCGAGATCCATGGCTGGTGTGATGCGCGCTTTGCCGGCGTGCGCGCCGCAATGGCCGAGAATTTCCGCCAACACGGCGAGCTCGGGTCCGCGCTCGCAATCACGCTCGAAGGCCGACCGGTCCTCGATCTCTGGGCCGGCTGGGCCGACCGCACCCGCACGCGAGCGTGGCAGCGGGAAACGCTGGTGGACGTCTTCTCCGCGGGCAAGGCGATAGCGGCACTCGCTCTACTCATCCTGGTTGATCGCGGGCAGGTCGCCCTGGAAGCTCCAGTGGTGCGCTACTGGCCCGAGTTCGCAGCTCACGACAAGGGCGCCGTCACGGTGCGTATGGTGCTCTGCCATCGGGCCGGACTGCCAGCGATCCGGCGCCCACTACCGAGCCTGGCCATGTACGACTGGCAGCTCATGACCGGAGCTCTGGCCGAGGAGAAACCGTGGTGGGAGCCGGGCTGCGAGCTCGGCTATCACGTCAACACCTTTGGGTTCTTGGTCGGCGAAATCGTGCGGCGGGTGAGTGGGCAGAGCATCGGCGGCTTCCTTCAGCGTCAGGTCGCCGGCCCGCTGGCGGCGGATTTTCACTTCGGCATCGGGCCCGAGCACGACGAGCGCATCGCCGATTATCTCTTCGCCGATAAGCCGCCGCAAATCGTGGCCGACGATGATGATGACGAGCGGCGCTTCATGTTGGGCTGCGTGTACATGAACCCGGCCGGGCTATCGGGCCCCGGCACTGTCAACACGAGAGCTTGGCGGGCAGCCGAGATGCCCTCGACCAACGGCCACGCCAACGCGCGTGCCTTGGCGCGGATCTACAGTGCTCTGGCCTGCGGCGGAGCCGTCGACGGCATCCGGCTCGTGCACAGCTCGACAATCGATCAGGCCATCGCCGAGGCTGCCGCGGGAACCGATTTCGTGCTACGGCGCCCATCGCGTTTCGGACTGGGCTTTCAGCTCACGCAACCGGCGCGGCCGCTGGGTCCCAACCCCCGCAGCTTCGGCCACTTCGGTGCCGGCGGCGCGCTCGGATTCGCCGACCCGGATGCGCAGTTGGCGTTCGCTTACACCATGAATCAGGCGGGGCCGCGCTTTCAAGATCCGCGCACGCGGGCACTGATCGCCGCCGTCTACGCCGCACTGTGAGAGCGCCTCGCCCATTCGTTGCTGGCGCAGGTATCGTCAGAAGTCGCCGAAGTCGGGTGGCTGATCCTCTTGATACATGACCATCACCATCCGTTTGCCCGGATTCTTCGGGTCCTCGGTTACGGTCAGGTTGAGGATCGTGTTGCCGCGGCGGAAGCCCAAGAACGATTGCTCCTTGCCTTGGTAGTTCTGCTCTAGCGTCCAGCCCTTCTCGCGCAGGTCCTGCTCGTAGAAGTCGTACACCTGGCTCTTCTCCTGTTCGGTGCGGACCAGCACGGCACGGGCGTCGGCGGGCAGCCGCTGAACGCCGGTGATTTCAGCGTCCTTCATCAGGGTAACGTCGGCGGGGAAATCGGAGGGCAGCGTGCCTTCCGGTTCGGCGCCGGGGCCGGGCGTAATCTCGGACGTCGGGGCCGGTGGCAGCGTTGGCGCTACCAGCACAGTCGGGGCGATTACGGTGCGCCGCCCCGCAACATGGAAGCCGGCCGGCCGTTGCGTGGGGCTGCCGGCGACCTGTTCGACCTGCTGGCGGCAGGTGCATGAGCTGATGAGGCTGCCGGCGAACAGCAGTGGTAGCCAGCGGTAGTACTTGTAGCGCATCCCTTCACTCTCCTCCTCGGCGCCGCATTGGCCGCCGATTATTCACGAAAACAACCGCCAAGAGAAGGCGGCCACGCGGCTTGCGCGCGGCCGCTTGCACGGCGTTCACCGCACACCTGCCAGCGCGGCGGGCTGGTTGGCACGTTGGGGGATTGCTGCTAGGGTCCACTCGCGATGATCTCCCGCGTTTTTCCGGCCCGAAGTCAGCCGTATGCGCTTGGGACGCCTGCCTCCCGGACACTATTCAAGCGGCGGCACAGATACCGGCGCGATTCAGCTCGCTTGGCGCAGCGCCGCAGCGATCAACACCGGGCCGGCAGCCGGTCTTATTCGAGGGCTTGATGGCCGAGGCCAAGTTCTGTAGCCACTGCGGTACCAAGCTGCTAACCACCGCGCGCTTCTGCATCGAGTGTGGCACGGCGTTAGCCGGCGGCCAGGGAGCCGGCCCAGCGCGCTTGGCACTCGGGCGCTACGCCCCGATCTTGGTTGTCGCCGTGGTAGTGCTGATCAGCAGCGCGGCGATCACGATCGGCTGGCTCAACCCCAAGACCCCGCCGTCGGTGCCCTCACGCAAGGGCGGCGCGCCCGCGGCCCCGGCACCGGTTGGCCAGTTGCCCGAGGGGCATCCCCCGATCGCGCTGCCGGACGACGTCAAGAAGACCATCGCCGAAATGGCCAAGGCCGCCGAAGCCCAGCCGGACAACGTCCAGCTCTGGCAGCAGCTCGCCGAGGTGCAGTACCGCGCCGGACAGGTTGATCCGGCGTACTTGGAAGCCTCGCAGCGCTCGTATCAGCAGGTGCTGGAGCGCGACCCCAACCACACCGACGCCTTGCGCAATTCGGGCAACGTTGCTTTCGACCGCGATCAGCCGCAGCAGGCGATTGATTTCTACACGCGCTACTTGGCGTTGAAGCCCGACGATCTCAACGTGCTGACCGATCGCGCCACCATGCAGCTGGCCGCGGGCGAGACCGAAGCGGCGATCGCCGAGTATCAGAAGATCCTGGCCGGGAGCCCGTCTTTCTTTCAGGCCCAATTCAACCTGGGCCTAGCTTTTCAAAAAACCGGCAAGGTCACCGAAGCCGTGGCGGCGCTGCAGCAGGCGCGCCAGTTGGCGGCCGACGAGCGCACCCGCAAGCAGGTCGATCAGGTGCTCGCGCGTGTTGCCGGCAGCGCGGCGGCGCCCGCCGCCGGCAGCGTTGGTGCGCCAGCGGGCAGCTTGCGCACCGAGCTCGAGCACTTCTTCCGCAGCCATCAGATCCTCGCCGCCAAACTCGACCGGCTCGAATGGACCAGCGACACCGAGCTGCGCGTGTTGGTGCACGACTTCCCGCTGGCGGCGATGCCCGAGGATGTGCGCACGCGCTTTGCCGACCGTATCCGCAGTCAACTCCAAGAACAGAAGACCGCCCGGGGGCTCACTGCCAGCGTTACAGTACAACTGGTTGACAGCACCTCGGGTGAGCTGCTCGATACCATTCGCGAGTAGTGCCGGCCCGACCAATTCCAGCGCGCACCGCCAAGGGCCAGAGGGTGAGCCCTCCCGCCGCCGCCATGAGCCGGAGATTCTTTGCCCGTGACGCGCTGACGCTGGCGCAGGCGCTCTTGGGAGCCGTGCTGGTGCACGAAGCTCCCGACGGCACCGCCGCCGGCCGCATCGTCGAAGCCGAGGCCTACCGCGGCCCCGAGGACCGCGCGGCCCATTCCTACGGCGGCCGGCGCACGCCGCGCAACGAGGTCATGTACGGCCCCGCCGGCCACGCCTACGTCTACTTCATCTACGGGATGCACTACTGCTTCAACGTCGTGGCGGCCGGCCGCGATCAGCCCGAGGCGGTGTTGATCCGGGCTCTGGAGCCGCTCGCCGGAGTTGAGCTGATGCGCGCGCGCCGTGGGGTGAACGAGGCGATGCCGCCCGCTGCCCTCGCCCGCGGTCCTGCTAACCTTTGTCGGGCGCTGGGTATTGATCGGCGGCTGAATGGCGCCAACCTGCTCAGCGGGCCGCTGCGAATCGAGCGCGGGGCCGCGCTCGCCACCGAGCGGATCGTGGCAGCCACCCGCGTCGGCGTCGCTTACGCGGGCGAGCACGCCTTACGATTGTGGCGATTCTACGACCGCACTAGCGCCGCGGTTTCGGCTCGAGCTCGCCCACCGCGCTAGGCCAGCCCGCGTCTTGCTTCAGTCGCGCTTGCTGGCGGGCTTGGCTACGTCGGGCTTCTTGCCGGGAGTCTGGCGGTCATAATACAAGGTCTTGTGACATCCCGGTGAGCAGCCGCCGCCGGTCTCGGTCTTGACGAAGCGCAACGGCAGATTCCATTTTCCGAACGGCACGCTCTCTGCGATCAGCTTGGGTTGGGAGCTGCCGTGCATGTCGTGACAGAGCCGGCAGCTGCGCCCCTTCTGTTTGTTGTTCACGTGCAGGTAGTGGAGGTTCTTGTCCCCGTCCCTGAAGTTGGTGGCGAACGAGGTGTCCGGATACTGTAGCAGGTCGCGTTTGTGGCAACTGAAACAGAGCGCAAATTCGGTTTCGGTGTAGGGCACGTAGGGATCGGTCGGGAAGGCCTTGGCCAGCAGCTTCGCGTTCTGGCTGCCGTGTGGATCATGGCAGCGCGTACACTTGCCGTCGTTGTTGGGGCCATGGAGCACGGTCATGTTCTTGGTGATGACGGTGCTGTGACAGCTCAAGCAGGTCTCCTTGAGCGGATTGAGCAAGAGCTTCTCGTGGTCGCCGGCATGGGGCGAATGGCAGGCCGCGCAGCCCTGCTCGCCCTTGACGGCGGCATGAACCACCGGCGCCTGCGTGATCTTCTCCCCGATCTCGCCGTGGCAGAGGAAGCACAGCTGCGCTCCTGCTTCCGCCAGCATCTTCGGGTGGGCGGCACCGTGCGGGTTGTGGCACGAAGTGCAGCCGCCCTGGAGCGCGGGATGCAGGTTCTTCTTCTTCACCATTTCCGGCACGTCGAGATGGCAGCCGGCACACAGCTCCTCGCCTTGCTTCAGCAGCAGGGTCTTGGCGTCGGACTCGTGCGCGGCGTGGCAGGCGGTGCAGGCGCCGGCGGAGACCGGGCCATGGACAACCTTGAAGTCGACGTGGTCGGCGTGACAGATCGCACACAGATCCTTCAGCGGCTGGGTCAGCAGCTTGGGTTCGTCGGCCGCGTGGGGGTTGTGGCAGGTGCTGCACATCCCTTCCTTGGCGGGCGGATGCACCTCCGCCTTGCTGCCGAATTTCTCGTGGCAGGTGTAACACAGCTCGGGCTGCTCCTGCGTCAGCTTGAAGGTGTTCTGGCCCTTCTTGGGATGCGGCGTCGCTATCGACTCGTGACAGCCCTCGCAATTCTCCGCGATCGGGTGGACATTCTGACCCTTCAGCAGGGCCGCGTGGCACTTGCCGGAGACGCAACCCTCCTCGGCAGCGGCAGCCACGCCCGGCAGCCAGAACCGGCACAGCAGGAGCGAAGCCAGCAGCAGGCCTGTACCAACATCCCTGTGATTCATGCGCCGATCCCTTTCCTGCATGTGCCCGAGCCCATCACGGATAGGAAGTGCCGTCGTGAACTACACCGTGACACACGAGCGTACAACTTCCTGAGAAGACCCCGCCAACCGCCGGCGGGCAACCGGAGTCGATCGTGGCGGTATCGCCGTCGCAGAACAGCGGGTACAAACCCGCCTTGGGCAAGACGATCCTGGTATCGAAGTTGATGAGATGCGTGTGCGACCCCGTCTGCCGCGCGCCGAACTCGTTGACTCCGTGCGCGTCGTGACAGGCCGAGCAGGGCGCGCCGGCTGCCAGATGTCCGCTGTGGCCGCCCCCGGAAGCCGTCGTCCGCATCGTCTTCTTACGGAAACTTACGTCGTTCATAATGCTCGATCGGTTATGGCAACGGTAACAGAGGGCATAGTTATCGTAGCTCTCCGGAGTGTAGTCTGCGGTCTCGTAACGTTCCTTCAAGATCGGCGCAAACGCCGAGCCGTGGGGCCCGCTGGCACCGCCCTCGTCGTCGGCGTGGCAGGTGGTGCAATAGATCATCGCCGACGGACTCATGCTGGGTTCGAGCGGCGAGGGAATGCTGGGAATGTTCAGGTTCCTGCCCATGCTGACAACCGGGTGGTACGAGGGGTTGGCGGCATCGAAGGCCCGCCGGGTATTGGTGACGGCGAGCACGCGGGGAACGTAGTTGAGGTCCGGGGTGTTGTCACCATGGCACTTGAAGCAAACCTCGTATTCATAGGTCACTGAACGGATCTCCATGCCGTTGCGATCGACGCCGCTGACCGCTCGCAGCAGGCCCGAAGCATACGGGGCCTGGGCCTTGCCCCGAGCGGTGAAATGCGGGTTGTGGCAATCGGCGCAAGCAATGCTGCGCACACCTGAGCGTGCCGCCCCGCCGGGCAGCTGGAGGGCCAGCGCGAAGGCACCGAGGGGCTCGTGGTGGGCGGAGGGCTTGCGTGTTTGGCGGGCAATATCGACCATCCCGGCAGCCGCGCGCCCCGGGGCGCCGACAGCTGCACGCGCGGTGGTCGCGTGCGGCTCACCTGGTGCTGAGCTGTGGCAACCGGCGCTGGTGCAAGAAAACGGATCCGGCGGCGCGGCGGTGAAATTCAGCAACTGCTCCGCGGTCGGGGCGAAATGGGGTGTATGGCAGGCCTCGCAGCCCCACTCGTTCAGCTGCGTGTAGGTGGGCCAGGTCTTCGGCGGCCGCGGCAGAATCCCGACCACCGAAGCGGTCGAGGTCGCGTGTGCCGAGCTGCTCCATCCCGTCAGCTGATGGCAACTGGTGCATAGCGCTGAGTAGCGGTTGTCCTTCAACAGGAACTTCTCGTAGCGGTCACTGTGCGGGTCGTGACAAGTGGTGCAATGCACCTCGTCGGCGCCGCCGTACACCAGCTCGGGCGGCGGCGAGAGCGCCAGCTCGGGATTGGGCAGGGCATTGTGGTAAGCGAAGGACACCGGGTGGTGGCCGGATAAGTCCAAACCGAAACTCGAGTGACTGCCGAGCGCGGCGCTGGCCATGCCGATGCCGCCGACCGGGTTAACCACCGCGCCCAGCGCGATCGTGCCGTCATGACAGCTCAGACAGAGCTTGCTGGCACCCGAAGGTTGCGGCAGCGGGCCGGCGCGCAAGGTCGGGCTCGCATAGACGGTGTAGACCTGCGGCTCGAGCTCCTTGTTCCACAGCGGCGACAGCGGGGTGGCGTTGTGCGGGGTGTGACAAAAGATGCAGATGCGGGTTTCCGTCAGCGCCTGCACCGGCCCGGGGCCCGACACCGACAGATTGTGCGGGGTGCGGGCCATGTCGGACGGGCTCTGCGCCTCGACACCACGACCCAGGCCGATCGCGAGCAGACAAAGAACCTGGACAGTCAGCGTGAGGCAACCGGCGATCAGACGAAGTCGCGTCATATTAACACCCACAGGACACTAGCCCCGAACCGGCTCCTAGTCGGCCGCCGCGCCGGCGTACCGTTCGGTGATGCGAAACACCTGGATGCGCCGGTTGTAGGCGTCGCACACATAAAGTTCGTTATCGTCACTTATGAACGCGCCCGCCGGCAGCCAGAACTCCCCGAAGTCGGTACCGCGCCGGCCCAGGGTCAGCAGGAAATCGCCGCGGCGGTTGAAGAGCTGGACGTGGTCGAAGAGGCCGTCGACGACGTAAATGATGCCGTCACGGTCCACCGCCACCCCCTTGGGTATGGCCAAATCACCGGAGCCGTCACCGTGATGGCCGAAGGAGCCCAGCGCCTTACCATCTTCGTCGAAGACCGCGATCCTGAAATTGAGCGAATCGGTCACGAAGAGATCACCGGAGGCGGCCCGAAAGATGTGCGTGGGAAAATTAAAGCGGCCTTCGCTCGCACCGCGCCCGCCGAACGAGAAGGCCAGCTCGCCGTTCTTCCTGAAGGCATGAATCCTGTTCGCCAGCGTATCGACGACGTAGAGCAGCTTCTTGCCGGGGCTGTAAGCTATGCCGGTCGGCCGCTGCAACGGCTGGGTGCCGGCCGCCCTCACGGCAAACAGCAGCGTCCCGTCGGCGTCGAACACCAATACCTTTCCGGCCGAATCGCACAAGTAGAGGCGCAACTCCTCGTCGAAGATCAGACCGACCGGTGAACTGATGGCTTCAGTTTCCGAGCCCGCCAGCTGTAGGTAGCGCTGAGTAGCGGGCAAGTAGAGGTGCACTCGCCGCCGTCCCATATCGGCGACCGCCAGGCGGCCGTCGTGGCCGGCGGCGACAGCCACCGGCAGAACGAAGGCATTGCGGTCCGCGGCTTCGCTGCCGAAAACGATGGCGCGCAGGAGCGTGCCGGAGTCCGTCTGGCGGGTCAGGCCGGTCAGCGAGCGGACGTAAGTCAGCTTGGCCCGGTTCGGCTGGTACGGCCACTGCAAAGCGATCTCGGGTTGGGCCGCCTGCAGGTTCCATTTCGCGGCACAGCCTAGCGCCAAGAAGGCGAGCCCACCGACCAGGCTCGTGCATCGCCAGCAAGCACCCGCGCGATCGTTAGACCTCAGCATAACGCCACCTTGCCTTACTGCCTTACTTGGCCCGCGCCGCTTTCAGAAGATCCGCCGCCGCAGGCTGACGTAGAAGCGTTCATGGTCTCTCCGGCTGGCAACCGTGCCCGTTCCAGCGGTATCGGACTCGTAGGCGCTGGCACCGACGTTGATGTCGAGCTTGCCGATCTTCCAGATCCAGGCGGCAGTGAGGGCATAGGCATTAGCGTCAATCAACCCTTGCAGGCGCGAGTACGAACCCCCCACCGACACGAACATGCTGCGCGCGAACAGCTGCTTCTGAATGTTGCCGGCGGCGGAAGCGGTCTCCTCGCTGAAGCCGCCGCTGTAGTACTGGGAACGTCCGCGCGGATAGTAGCGGTTCAAGTAGGCCACCGTCGCGTACACGCTGGTCGTCGGGTTGAGCGCGTAAGCGTACTGGACATCCGCTCTCCAGGCGCGATAAGCGCTCACCTCCCATTCCAGACTCTGGTACTCTCCCCGCACCCGCAGCGGCCCGCGCTGAAAGATGATGCCGGTGGTGTAGGTGGTGGCATCGACCGGAGTCCCCGCGAACGACCCTGACAACAGTTCCGACCTGACGGCTACGAAGCTGAAATACGGCGTCAGCAAGGCGTCGAAGAGCTCTGCACTGGTGGTGGAACCGAAGGTCTCGGAGCGGAGTCCGAAATCCCCGGCGATGAGCGAATAGGAAACGAAGAAATCGTAGGTTCCGGGTACGGTGAACTGCGGCGGAAGCGTGAGCATGCGAATCTCGAACGTATTCAGCACCGGTGTCACAGAATAGTGAACATTCTCTACCAAGCGAATAGTCTCGAACGGCGCCAAGGGAGACTTGAGGAGAACAACGATGGTCTCCGGCGCGACGTTCTGCTGCCGCAGGCTGAAAGCGCCCGGCACGGCCACCGCCAGAAACGGCTCGTTGACGACGTCGGCCTGGCCGAGATTGTCGGTTTCGCCCCGCGTCAGGCTGATTCCGGCCAAGAGCCGGCCACGCGGGATCGACTTGACGTAGTTGAAAGCGAGCGAGTGCGAGAGAGCCGTGGTCTCACCGCCGGAAGAGGTGCGCGCATCGCGGAGCAGCGTGTAGGTGCTGTCCAAACTCTGATAGAGGCGATGGCTGACGTCGAGCTGGATATCTCTGGCGATGTCGGAGAGGGTGCGGTCTGGCGCCGGCGCGAAGCCGGGGATGGTGGTCTCGTGGTCCTGATAGCGATAGGAAGCGTCGGTCCGGAAGTTCCACGGCAGCTCGGCGGTCAACAGCTCGTACCAGGCGAATTGATCATTCTCGAACCGTTGCGCCGCCCGGCTCTCATGCTCGAAGGCGCCTTTGGTCAGGTTCGAGGTCAATCGGACGCGCTGAAGGTTAACGAAATTGCCCAGCAGGAATTCCGTCGAACTGCCTTCGAGCCCTTGGGAGTCGCTGAACCAGGACGGGTTGAAGGCGCCGTTGAACGACAGCTCCTTCCCGCTGACGAAGCGTTTGAAGTACTCGGCGTTGAGACCGACGCGCGTTACATCCGAGGAGGCCACGGCCGACTCGATCGAATCGGCGACGTAGCTGGCATTGAGGAAGTACGGTTTCTGGCGATAGCGCAGTAACGCCCCGCGGCTGGTTTCGACGCTGCTGTGCTGGGTGGCCGCTTGCTCCTTGAACAGCGGCTCGTAGCGGCGGCCGAACAACTCCAGATTGTACGAATGCTCGGGCAGCACCAACAGTTTGGCATCGTACTCCAGACCTAGCCCCTGTCGCCAGCCAACGTTGTCGCTCTGCGAGGAGCGGTACTCCTCTTGCCGGCCGGTGCCGCCGAGTGACAACTGATATTGGATGAACCGGGGATGATACGAGTAGCCGATTGAGTACAGGGTCAGTCGCTCGCGGACGAAGGTATCGGTCCAGTGCGCAGGCCGCGCGCCGCTGCGGATGTTATCGCGCTCGAACGAGCCCAAGACATCGAAGAAGCCGCCGTTTTCGAGCGGCCGCGGCACGAAATCGATCCACTCGGCAAGGGCCGATGCCACGGTCAGGGGCAGAGCCAAGCATAGCATGAGCAGAACTCTAACAGCCGGTCGCGGCCATGGCAGGCGGCGATCCATCGCCAGCCATCCGCACAACCCAGCGGCAGCGATCGCAGCATAGGTACGCGATTGAGGTCGGCGCCTGTCGCGCGCGGCTGCTGGCGATTTTCGCTTCGACCCCCATCTGTCCAACGGGCCTCCACAACGCCGACGGTATCCCACCCTCATCTCAGCAGGTGCTTCTTGTCAGCCATGTGAGCATCGTGACAGGTGGTGCACTGTTCGGCGATGCCCTCGTGGGCGCTCATCGGCGTCAGGCTCTGGCGCTCGTGGCAGTGAAAACAGAAACTGTCGGATTCCGACACCAGCAGGTAGCGGTACTGGGAGCTGTGGGGATCATGACACACCCTACAGCCACCCGACGCCAGCGGCCCGTGGATGTAGGGCTTGTCCAGCCTAAGCTCATGGCAGCGGAAACACAGTTGCTCCCCCGGCGCCACGAGTGCATTGGTGGCTCCCGGTTCGTGACAAGCGTGGCAGAGTTTGGCTGCGAACGGGCCATGCTCTCGATATCCGACCTGCCGCGGTTTCACCGTCTCGTCCACCATCTTCGCCGCAGGCTCGGGTATCGCACCCGTCGCTGCTGGGGGCGGCACCCCGTCGAAGAAGAAAGAGAGGACCTGGTAGCGGGAGGCCGCGTTGCAGCCCATCGACAACACGGCCGCAAGCGAGACGCTGGCCGCCACCGTCCATACTTTCATCGAAATCCGGAAAGCGATTGCGCGCCGCGATTCACTGTGGTTGAGCTTTCTCCCCCTCTTGCGGTTGCACCTTCTCCAGCTCCTGCCTTCGCCGCTCTGCGATCTGCTCCAAGAGTTCGGCTTCGGTGGGGTATGGCTTGCCCTTTTCTCGTCCGTACGCCAGCACATTCACCCGGCGCTCGCCGAATTGGCTGGTCACCAAGACCAGGTATTCCATCTCGAAACCGGGCTGGGCGTATTGCTGGAAGTACTGCAGGTTGTCGTAATCGATCGTCACCTTAGCTGGCAACAGCAGGTCACCGGGCTTATCGCCGCCTTCGCCGAAGAACATCAGCAACCTGCCCTCGGGGTTGAAGATCTGGACGTTGTTGAAGGAAGCATCGACAGCGTAGAGATGGCCCTCACGATCGACGGCGATTCCCTTGGGCCGGGCGAAGTGCCCGAGGTTGTCCCCGGCCTTGCCGATGGTCGTCTTGAAATGACCGTCGCGATCGAACTTAACCACCTGGAACCTGCCGACATCGGTGACGTAGAGGTAGCCGTCGCGGTCAAAAGCCAGATTGGTCGGGCGGTCGAGCCGCTCGACGGGATCGCCCTTGTCGCCAATGGTCTTGACCATTGCGCCGCTTTGCTGGTCGAAGACCTTCACCAGCCCGTTGGCGACATCGGCAACGTACAGCCGATCTTCAAACGGCACCGCGTCCACCGGGCGCCAGGCTCCGGGCATGCCGTAGGCCCTGAGGTACTCGTCGTTGGAATCGAACGCGACAATCTGGCCGCGGGCGGGATCGGCCACGTACTTGGTGCCGTCCTGCGCGACGCTGATGTTGACCGGTTGGCTGAGCTTACCCGGGCCGACGGCACCTTTGAGCGGCTCGAAGGTCTTGCGCTTCAGATCGAACACCGCAACCGAGGCGTTGGTGTCGCAGACGTAGATCTTGCCGTCGTGGACCGCCACGCCGTAAGGCTTATCCACCTTCACGTCTTGTTGCTCCCCGACCACGAAGCGGTTGAAGGCCGACTGCTCGTCGATATCCTTCAGGCCGCTGAAGGAGGTCAGGTACTGAAGCCGCGGCGGCGCCGGCGGTGGCGGAAAGAACACCGGTTGCTGCGTTTGTCGTACGGGTGTCGCGCAGGCTGCCACGAGGCAGGCCAGCGCCACCCCTACGATGCCCACACGCCGGTCGTCTTTAGCCATTTTCGCCTTCCGCTAGCCCGCAGCCGCAATCCGAAGTGCAATGCGCTCCGGCCACGCGGGAAAATTCCTAGCATCTTGGCGCTTACAGGAGAAGTCAGGCGGAGGGGATGGGGGGGAAGGCGCGAGGGGAACGGGCGCATTCCCCTCGCGCCGAAGCCGGGCAACGGTTGGCGTTACGGTGCGGTGTAGGTGCCCTTGTCGTGGCAGGTCAGGCAGAGCTGGCTGGCAGTATCGCTACGCCACAGCAGGG